>NZ_JCAXEW010000069.1:0-274 GCF_059759275.1 Ferdinandcohnia sp. GQ5 | reverse complement strand
AATCCCATAAAACCATTCTCAGTTCGGATTGCAGGCTGCAACTCGCCTGCATGAAGCCGGAATCGCTAGTAATCGCGGATCAGCATGCCGCGGTGAATACGTTCCCGGGCCTTGTACACACCGCCCGTCACACCACGAGAGTTTGTAACACCCGAAGTCGGTGGGGTAACCGCAAGGAGCCAGCCGCCTAAGGTGGGACAGATGATTGGGGTGAAGTCGTAACAAGGTAGCCGTATCGGAAGGTGCGGCTGGATCACCTCCTTTCTAAGGAAAC
>NZ_JCAXEW010000068.1:0-288 GCF_059759275.1 Ferdinandcohnia sp. GQ5 | reverse complement strand
ATTGCACTTGCGTCTGCTAGGTTAATCGAAGATGATTGATTCCTCAGTGCAAAGCTGCATGAAGATTACTCACTGATGTTTAATCACGATGTGATTGAAGTCAGTAGCTTCGTTCCTTGAAAACTAGATAACGTAACAAAACATTCATTGAAGTAGTAAAAGTTCTTATAACTTT
Source organism: Ferdinandcohnia sp. GQ5 (assembly GCF_059759275.1). NCBI lineage: Bacteria > Bacillati > Bacillota > Bacilli > Caryophanales > Bacillaceae > Ferdinandcohnia > Ferdinandcohnia sp. GQ5. The sequence continues at coordinate 113 of NZ_JCAXEW010000068.1, read as the reverse complement.
AGGCGCATGAGAAGCGAGAAGTTCAAGGAACCGATTGAGGAAGCACCGGAACGTACTTAAAGGTACGTGAGGATGCTGACGAATGAGGTGACGAAGAAATTCGAAGCTTATCA
>NZ_JCAXEW010000067.1:0-294 GCF_059759275.1 Ferdinandcohnia sp. GQ5 | reverse complement strand
CCTTGTCCGAAGTTCACGCAGCTTCAGACACAATCTTGCTATTTCGAATTGCCCTTGTCTGAAGTTCACACAGCTTCGTACACTAATTCGTTTTTTCGACCCACCCTTGTCCGAAGTTCACACAGCTTCAGACACTAGACCACTTTTTCAAGTCGGACTTGTACAAAGTTAGCAAAGCTTCGGACATTAACTTGCTTTTTCGACTTGACCTTGTCCGAAGTTCACACTACTACGGACACTAACTCGCCTATTCGATTGGACCTTGTCCGAAGTTCACACAGCTTCGGACACTAC
>NZ_JCAXEW010000066.1:0-316 GCF_059759275.1 Ferdinandcohnia sp. GQ5 | reverse complement strand
ATGTCCGAAGGTACTACAACTTCGGACACCCCAGTGCAGATTTTACGTTTGCATGTCCAAAGATACTACAACTTCGGACACAGCATTGCTGATTTTACGTTTGCATGTCCGAAGGTACTACAACTTCGGACACAGTAGCTTATTTTTCACTATTGCTTGTCCGAAGATAGTTCAACTTCGGACACAGCATTGCTGTTTTTACGTTATCTTGTCCGAAGATACTACAACTTCAGTCAAGTCCATAATTTTGTGTAAAATTAATTCTATGGCTAACAATAATTATCAGGTTATTAGATTTACTTGTGTTAAGAAATTG
>NZ_JCAXEW010000065.1:0-325 GCF_059759275.1 Ferdinandcohnia sp. GQ5 | reverse complement strand
CGTACGTTATCTAGTTTTGAAGGAATGAATCCTTCATATAGTCTAGTGGCGATAGCGAAGAGGTCACACCCGTTCCCATACCGAACACGGAAGTTAAGCTCTTCAGCGCCGATGGTAGTTGGGGCATTGCCCCTGTGAGAGTAGGACGTCGCTAGGCAATTAAGAGATCAACCGTTATGGTTGGTCTTTTTTTATTTTTCAAAACCGAAAGGTTTTGTGGAGTAAAAGAAGCGATTTACAGAAATAAGAATAAAAAATAGAATAGGTCGGGTTTCGAGGAGCAAAGAGTTCAAGGAAACAAGGGAGCGACAACCGGAATGTACTG
>NZ_JCAXEW010000064.1:0-347 GCF_059759275.1 Ferdinandcohnia sp. GQ5 | reverse complement strand
TAGGTTAAGTTATGAAGGGCGCACGGTGGATGCCTTGGCACTAGGAGCCGATGAAGGACGGTACTAACACCGATATGCTTCGGGGAGCTGTAAGTAAGCATTGATCCGAAGATTTCCGAATGGGGAAACCCACTGCTCGTAATGGGGCAGTATCCTTACCTGAATACATAGGGTAAGAGAAGGTAGACCCGGGGAACTGAAACATCTTAGTACCCGGAGGAAGAGAAAGCAAACGCGATTTCCTGAGTAGCGGCGAGCGAAACGGAAGATAGCCCAAACCAAGAGGCTTGCCTCTTGGGGTTGTAGGACACTCTATACGGAGTTACAAAAGAGCGAAGTAGACGAAG
>NZ_JCAXEW010000063.1:0-349 GCF_059759275.1 Ferdinandcohnia sp. GQ5 | reverse complement strand
CCTTCTTTTACACCACAAAACCTTTCGGTTTTGAAAAAACAAAAAAAGACCAACCATAACGGTTGATCTCTTAATTGCCTAGCGACGTCCTACTCTCACAGGGACAAAGTCCCAACTACCATTGGCGCAAGAGCTTAACTTCCGTGTTCGGTGGTCGGCTTCCGATGAGCGGCAGATTTCTGCGTCAGCTGCACTCGACTCCAATCCTCATGTACAAAGTACATTCCGGTTGTCGCTCCCTTGCTTCCTTGAACTCTTTGCTCCTCGAAACCCGACCTATTCTATTTTATTGTCTTTTCCCCGTAAAAACCTTCTTTTACACCACAAAACCTTACGGTTTTGAAAAAAC
>NZ_JCAXEW010000062.1:0-369 GCF_059759275.1 Ferdinandcohnia sp. GQ5 | reverse complement strand
ATGTTTAGTTTTGAGAGAACTGATTGTTCTTCAAATTTAATAAATGAATGGGCCTATAGCTCAGCTGGTTAGAGCGCACGCCTGATAAGCGTGAGGTCGATGGTTCGAGTCCATTTAGGCCCACCATTCATCTTATATCAATTGGGGCCTTAGCTCAGCTGGGAGAGCGCCTGCTTTGCACGCAGGAGGTCAGCGGTTCGATCCCGCTAGGCTCCACCAATTTGTTCCTTGAAAACTAGATAACGTAACAAAACATTCATTGAAGTAGTAAAAGTTCTTTAAAACTTAAAGGCGCACGAGAAGCAAGAAGTTCGAGGCGACGAGTTTTCGAGCAGCGGAGTGCACTTTAGGGTGCATGAGCAGCGGAGG
>NZ_JCAXEW010000061.1:0-372 GCF_059759275.1 Ferdinandcohnia sp. GQ5 | reverse complement strand
CTGCTCCAAAATAGATTGATTGTGTCTGAAGATGAGCTAACTTCGGACTGGACTGCTCCAATATAGCATTATCGTGTCTGAAGCTGAGCTAACTTCGGACTGGACACCCACGAAATAGCAGGATTGTGTCTGAAGCCAAGCTAACTTCGAACACGACTTCTCCAAAATAGCAGGATTGTGTCTGAAGCCAAGCTAACTTCGAACACGACTTCTCCAAAATAGCAGGATTGTGTCTGAAGATGAGCTAACTTCGGACACGACAGCCACGAAATTGCATGATTGTGTTTGAAGTCAAACTAACTTCAGACTGGACAGCTCCAAAATAGCAGGATTGTGTCTGAAGCTGAGCTAACTTCGGACACGACAGCTACA
>NZ_JCAXEW010000060.1:0-380 GCF_059759275.1 Ferdinandcohnia sp. GQ5 | reverse complement strand
TGGCATTACTTGCCGGGGTGGCGGAACTGGCAGACGCACAGGACTTAAAATCCTGCGGTAGGTGACTACCGTACCGGTTCGATTCCGGTCCTCGGCACCACTTTAATAAATTATGCGCCCGTAGCTCAATTGGATAGAGCGTCTGACTACGGATCAGAAGGCTATGGGTTCGACTCCTTTCGGGCGCGCCATAACGGGAAGTAGCTCAGCTTGGTAGAGCACTTGGTTTGGGACCAAGGGGTCGCAGGTTCGAATCCTGTCTTCCCGACCATTATAAATCACGGGGCCTTAGCTCAGCTGGGAGAGCGCCTGCTTTGCACGCAGGAGGTCAGCGGTTCGATCCCGCTAGGCTCCACCAAAGTTCTTTGAAAACTGAACAC
>NZ_JCAXEW010000006.1:0-254009 GCF_059759275.1 Ferdinandcohnia sp. GQ5 | reverse complement strand
TCCTAAACTAATTATTGATTTTTTGATAGTTCACTTTTTAAATACGATAAAAATTCATTCGCTTTCCTTTCAGGGGGTCTAGTTGCAAGACTCACTCCTACAAATAACACAATAGAAAGAAGCAGTCCCCATACACCAGAACCATAGCCGAATGGTTTATACTTCATAGCTTCAAGTAGTATTACTACTAATCCACTTATTGTAACACTAGACATAACACCTGTTGCGGTGCCTCTTTTCCAAAAGAAGGCTCCAATAATTGCTGGAACGACAACGATTAAGCCTGCCGACGATGCAACTGAAAGAACTGCAATTAAATCTAACTGCATCTCTGCAAAACCATAGGCAAGAATTGCGATAATCGGGATTACAAATTTACCTACCTTTAATTGTTGTCGTTCATTCTTAGCCTTACTCGACATTCCATACACATCTCTTGCAAATAACGATGAAAGGGTCAATAAAATAGAATCAATTGTAGAAATAGCAGCTGCCATAATTGAAACCATGACGATTACACCTAAAACTACAGGAACATGTACAGAAGATAAAAGATTTGGTGTTGCTACATCCGGATTCTCAAGACCCGGGAATAATAATATCGCTGAATATCCCCACATTACTGATACAATTGTATATATAAAGCCGAATACAAGAAAACCTAATAACATTTTTCGTAAACTTCCTAAAGACGAAGGCATATATAAACGCTGACTTACCTGAGGATTAGAGAGACTAAAGAAAATCCATGGAATGGTTAATGACAAAAAGGTTGGAAAACTAAAATATCCATTACCCGGAACTGTCAAGGTTTGTGGATGACTTGTCCGTAATTCGTTAAAAAGGCTGCCAAAACCACCTAATGCATTTACTAATAAAATAACAACTAGGGACGAGGAAACAATCATCACAAGTGCCTGAAGGGAATCCGTCCACATCACAGAGCGAATTCCAGAAATATATGTAAAAATAAGTGCTAAAATAGTTGCTAAAATTGCCCCAGTAGTAAAGCTTATTTCCCCATTTGTAATCCCTTGTAATAAATAGCCGACACCAGCTAACTGAACAGCGCTATACGGGATTAGAAAAATACAGCTTGAAATCGAAATAATAGCTGCAACCCTTTTATCATCGTAACGATCCCCTAACATCTCAGAAGGTGTCACATAGCCAAATTTCTTTCCTACAATCCAAAAACGCGGTCCAAAAAAGGCAACAAGGGTAACCCCCATAAAATAAATAATTTCAAAGCCTAATGCACCTACACCACCACGATAAGTTAAACCAGCCAGTCCAACCATCATAAAAGCACTGTAAGTTGTTGCACTATAACTTAAGGCGGACACAAAACCGTTCATTTTTCGGTTACCTAAAAAGTAGCCCTCCATATTTACTTGCTTTTCACTTCTTGATAAATAGGCGATAAAGATTGACATCACAATATAAATGGCAATTCCCCACCAAACATAAGTAGCACTCACTCATACTCACCTCCAGTCCCTTGTTAGTATGTAATTAATAATAATAATGAGTAATGCCAAAACAATCCACAATAGAAAACTACCGTACCATGCGGTAACATCTCTTAAAAAGACATAAGGAACGATATAAGCCAACAGCACTAAGATGAGGCATAATATCCCCCAAAACGTTTCTTTTTTGCTCATTATTGTCCTCCCATTTCAATTTAAAAAAGGAATGACACTTCTGCCATTCCTTTAAAAGTATAATCTTATCGTTTCCCAGAATCAAATGGTTCTCCCGCTGCTTTAGGTGCTTGAGAAGATTTTGAGAAGATAACCAATGCAATTAAAGTTACCACATAAGGGAATATCTTTAATAAAATTGGTGGTATAACTGCAAGCTCTGGTATTACCTGGGATACGTTTGCAATAGTTGTTGCAATCCCAAAGAACAAGGTAGCTCCTAAAATTCCAAGTGGCTTCCATTGTCCAAATATTAAGGCAGCAAGTGCCAAGAAACCTAGTCCAGAAACATTCCCAGTAAACTCTCCAGCGTACGTAACTATAATAATAGCTCCACTTAAACCGGAAAACGCACCTGAAAGAATTACTCCAAGATAGCGAATGCGTCTTACATTTACACCAGCTGCTTCTGCTGCCTGTGGAAACTCACCACAAGAACGCAAACGCAATCCCGTTTTTGTTTTATACAACATAAACGAGCTAATTAATAAAATAAGTAAGATTAACCATGTTGTTGGGTAGGTTCGAGTAAAAAACAAATCACCTATTATTGGAATGGAAGATAAAAATGGAATATCATCTGGTACAAATCCACTAGTAATACGGATATTCCCACTACCTGTCATATTTCGCGCGAGAAATACAGTCAAAGCCCCGGCGATCATATTGATTGCAGTACCGCTAATAATTTGATTCGCATTTAGGTTAATACTAGCGAATGCGTGTAAAAGTGAAAAAAGAATTCCCATCAACGCTCCGGCAATTAACCCAATCCATAAGACTAAAAGTTGATTCGTTATATCATCTTGAAGAAAATTGATAGTAAGTGCCCCTGCGAATGCACCAAAAATCATAAGTCCGTCTAAACCTATGTTTACAACACCGCTTCGTTCACTAAATAATCCGCCTAGCGCCGTAATTAGCAGAGGGATTGTATAAGCAATTGCGTATGGAAAGATTTGCTCAATAATAGACCACATATTACGCACCCTCCTTTTTCACATTAGTTTCGCTAGTTTTTCTTTTTTTGAACTTATTTAATAGGCGTTCGATTAAGATGCTTGTTGCAGCAAAATAAATGATAATGGCAATTATTGTATTCGCAATTTCCGGAGGGATTTCCGTCATTGCATTCATAAATCCAGTTCCTGAATAGAGGATTCCAAAAAATACTGCTGCAAAGAATACCCCAATCGGACTGTTTGCCCCTAATAGAGCTACTGCAATACCATCAAAACCTTGTGATGGTAAAACACCAATTTGCATGCTTGTTGCATTACCGGTATACATCGCTACTCCACCTAGACCAGCTAATCCACCGGAAATTACCATGGATAATACAATATTTGAATTTACACGCATACCAGCATATTCGGCAGCATGTCGATTAAAACCAACGGCTTTTAATTCAAATCCGAGTGTTGTTTTATTAATGATAAAACCAATAACGATAACAGCAATAATTCCTAAGAACAATCCAAGGTTAATATAAGAGCCTTGGAACATATCGCTTAAAAATGGTACTCTTAATGTTGCTTCATCTGGTAATTTTTTTGACTCTGTCTCAAGGTACTCACCCTTAAAATAACCTGGAATGACATAATAAACAGTCCAGTAGGCAACCCAGTTCATCATAATGGTTGAAACCACTTCATGGACGTTAAATCTTGCCTTAAGTAATCCGGGAATAAATGCCCATAATGCTCCACCCAGAAAACCCGCTAAAATCATCACGAGTAAGAGCACTGGTCTTGACCAGTCAAAAGTTAAGCCAACAGCGGTCGCAAGTAAACCTCCGATTAGCACCTGACCAGAAGCCCCGATATTAAATAAGCCAGTACGGAATGCAAAAGCAACTGATAGACCAGTAAAGATTAACGGTGTTGCTGTCGCTAATGTATCACCCAGTCTAGAAATATTTTTTAATCCTCCTTGAAATAGATAAAGATACCCTTCAAAAGGATTGCTTCCAATAAACAACATTAACAATCCGCCAGCAATCAGACCAAAAAGTACTGCAATTAATGAAATTATTGTATTTCTCATACACTTCTCTCCTTACTTACACCCGCCATCATGAGACCAACCTCATTTTCATTTGTTTCAGAGGCATTAACAATCCCAATGAGTTCGCCGTTATTTACGGCGGCAATGCGATCAGAAAGCTGTAAAACTTCATCAAGTTCTAAAGAGATTAAAAGTACAGCCTTTCCTTTATCACGGTGCTCAATTAATCGTTTATGGATATACTCAATTGATCCAACATCAAGCCCCCTTGTAGGCTGAACGGCAATTAGTAAATCAGGGTCTAACTCAAGTTCTCTCCCAATTATCGCTTTTTGTTGGTTCCCACCGGATAAGGTTCTTGCAATTGATACTTCTCCCTCTCCTGAACGCACATCAAATTTTTCTATAATATTTTTTGCATATTCTTTCATAGCAGAGAATTTCAACAAACCATGCTTTGAAAATGGTGGTTTTTTATAGACCTCTAACACCATATTAGATTGGAGAGAATAATCCAAAACAAGACCACGTTTTTGTCTGTCTTCTGGTATATGAGCAATCCCTTTTTCAATACGTTGTCGAACTGGTAGAGTAGTAATATCCTCACCATTCATGAGAATTTTGCCTGTCTCTGCTTTTCGAAGACCTGTAATTGCTTCTACTAGTTCGGATTGACCATTTCCTTCAACACCTGCTATTCCAACGATTTCGCCTTTATTAACTGTTAAAGAAAAGTTTTTTAACCCCATGACCTTTCGGTTATTTTTAACAGAAAGGGAATCTATTTCTAATACCACATCGCCTGGTGTACTTTCATTTTTATCTACTTTAAAGGACACATGTCTACCAACCATCATTTCGGCTAAACTTGCTTCGCTTGCTTGGGCTACATCCACTGTCCCTATATATTTTCCTCGGCGTATAACTGTACATCGATCTGCTACAGCTTTAATTTCCTTCAATTTGTGTGTGATGATAATGATTGATTTTCCTTCTTTGATTAAGTTCTTCATGATCTTCATTAATTCATCTATTTCACTTGGCGTTAACACAGCGGTAGGCTCATCAAAAATGAGCACATCTGCTTCACGGAAAAGCATCTTCATGATTTCAACACGCTGCTGCATACCAACAGAAATGTCTTCTATTTTTGCATGTGGATCCACATTTAGTCCATAATATTTTGATAACTCTTCAATTCGTTTAGCGGCACTTTGTATATCTAGGACAACCCCACTCTTTAGAGGTTCACTTCCTAGAATAATATTTTCTGTAACTGTAAAATTTTCAACTAACTTAAAGTGTTGGTGTACCATACCAATACCTAAACGATTTGCAACGTTAGGATTGGTAATGTGTACCTGTTTCCCATTTACTTTAATCATTCCTTGCTCAGGCTGGTACATACCAAATAGCACACCCATGAGTGTGGACTTGCCCGCCCCATTTTCTCCAAGTAAAGCGTGTATCTCCCCTTTTTTTAAAGTAAGAGTGATATTATCATTTGCTATAATACCCGGAAATTCCTTCCTGATATTTAGCATTTCCACAACATATTCCATAGTAGCACTCACCTTTTTTTAGACTCAAATATCCTTTTATTAGGAGTCCCCAATCATCATTAAATAATGTGTCTCCTCTTGATTAAAGGTCATACCAAAAGAGACGGATGAAACCGTCTCTTTATCAGCAAAATTATTACTTGATTAAGTTACCTTGTTCACCTGAGACTTCAATTTCACCAGATTTAATCTTTTCATAAACTTCTTTAACTTTCGTAACAGTTTCTTCGCTTAGGTTCGGATTTTCATCTGGAATTCCGACACCATCATTTTTCACATCATAAGTTATGGTTTCTCCCCCTGGGAATTTTCCATCTAGCTCTTGTTTGATTAAATCTTTTGTGGCATTACCAATTTTCTTCATCGCTGAAGTCAAGATAACTGATTTTTCACCTTCATAAACTCCATCAGCATATTGGTCTACGTCTACACCTAACATCCAAACTTCTTCTCCTGCTTTAGCACGGTTTTTTGCTTCAGTAATAGCACCAAAACCTACACCACCAGCAGCTGCGAAAATAACATTTACTCCACGATCATACATTTGAGCAGCGATTTGGCCACCTGCTGCTGTATCAGTAAAGCTACCTTGGTAGATAACATTTTCCGCTTTAATTGTAAGGTTTGTTCCTAGATTCTCATTAGCATAGGCTAACCCCTGCTGGAAGCCCCAATTGAATTTTTGAACAGCAGGCATTTCCATACCACCAATGAATCCTGCTTCTCCTTCTTTTAATTCTAAAGCAGCAGCAACACCAGCTAAGAAACCAGACTCATGCTCAGCGAAGAATACTGCAACTGTATTGTCAGCTACTTCTGGAACAAAGTCACCCTTATGTGGGTTACCATCTAAAATAATAAATTTAGCATCTTCGTATTTAGACTGTGCTTGATAGATTGCTGTTTCGAATTTGAAACCAGGTGTTACAATAAATTTGTAACCTGCATCGTATAAGTTTCCAATTTCTTTGAGATAATCTGCTTCTGTTTCGCCTGCTGGTTTAAGATACTTTTCTTGAATGCCATATTCTTCTTTAGCAGCCAAAATACCTTCCCATGTACCTTGGTTAAATGATTTATCGTCGATTGAACCTGCATCAGTAGACATACCTACTTTTAGGTCAGCGCCTTCGCCGTTACCGGCACCAGTACCTTCTTCATCTGCGCCTCCACATGCACCTAACAATGTGCCAGCTGCAAGAAGAAATGCAAGACCAAAACCTGTCTTCTTTTTAAACATGGAATTACCCCCTGAAAATTTATTATTTTACAAATCCTTAACTTATATTTCTCTTAGTAATGGATTACTTATTCACCTCCTTAAATTTTGCATTTATTCACAAATTTATAACACACGTTTTCTCACGACATGGAATGAAAATTTATCAGCCCGAAAATAGTTTTGTGAAAAAAGGATCGGTTCATCATTTTCATCGTAATGCATCTGTTTTAACAACAATAAAGCTGTTTCAGGGTCGCAATTTAATATTGGCGAAATTGTATCGTGATACCCAATTGGCTCAATATAGGTAACCGCGTAAGTAATTTTTCTTCCTGCTTTTTTTTCCAATAGATCAAAGAGAGATTCCTCATGTGAATAATTGGCTGGTAAATTTTTCGAAAGAATTTTGTCTATACAATACACAACAGGCTCAGCATTTGCTGTACGTACTCTTTCTATCTTTGTAATTTCTTCAGTTTCCTGACAACCAAAACCCTTTATGTCATTATCCGTAGGTTCTTTTACCGTTCTTGATAAAAAGATCGTACCAGGGGACATTCCAGCTTGAATAATCATATCTGTTATACTACTTATTTGCTCAATTCCTGAATTAAACAGAGGTTTCGCATTTACAAAGGTACCTACACCATGTCTTCTAATAATCACATTTTCCTCTTCAAGAATTCGCAAAGCTTCTCTTAGAGTTGCTCTACTAACTCCTAATTGCTTTGCTAAGAGAAATTCTGATGGTAGTTTTTCCTTTTCTTTGTAAACACCATTTTCGATATCAAGTCTGATTTGATCTATTACTTGCAAATACAATGGTCGATTATCTAACTTGATAGACATCTGCTACTCCTCCATTTTTATGTATAGTCATCAGACCTCTGATGTTAGACCGATGTTAATCCGAAATTAAATATATCATCTTTTCTGAAAGAAATAAATAAGAATTGCGTAATTTGTCGAAAAAAAGAAGAGCAACAGCTCTTCTTTTCTTAGAAATAAGTCAAATGCCGCTTGCTTTTGAAAAAAAGCTTTACTGCATAAAACTAACTTCCTACTTCTTCATTTTTTGATGTAACAAGGACAGCTCTTGGCTTGCTACCTTCATAAGGACCGACTACACCCCTTGCTTCCATAGCATCAATCAATCTTGCAGCTCTCGTATAACCAACTCGAAATCTACGCTGTAACATTGAGACAGATGCCGTTTGCATTTCAATTACGAGCTGTACAGCATCATCATATAATTCATCATCCACTTCTTCCGTTGTTTCAACAGTATCGGTAGGAATCATTTCTTCTTGATATTGAGCTTTTTGCTGGGCAATTACAAAGTTAACTACCTCTTCGACTTCATCATCTGATAAAAAGGCTCCCTGAACACGTACAGGTTTTGATGCTCCAACAGGCAAAAATAGCATATCACCTCGCCCTAACAGTTTTTCTGCTCCACCCATATCTAAAATGGTTCTCGAGTCAGTTTGAGACGATACACTAAAAGCAATTCGGGAAGGGATATTGGCTTTAATTACCCCTGTGATAACATCTACTGATGGTCTTTGTGTTGCTATGATCAAGTGTATTCCAGCAGCACGTGCCATTTGTGCTAGACGTGTAATAGAATCTTCAACTTCTGATGAAGCGACCATCATAAGATCTGCTAATTCGTCTACGATAACAATAATATATGGGAGAGTTGGTTGTTTCGCATCTTCCTCACTATTATGGCGACGAATATATTCATTATAACCTTCAATATTTCTTGTATGGGTATGGGAGAATAATTCATATCTTCGTTCCATCTCATTTACGACTTTCTTTAGAGCTTGTGACGCCTTCTTAGGATCTGTCACAACAGGAGCCAATAAATGTGGTATTCCATTATAGACATTTAACTCAACCATTTTCGGGTCAATCATCATCATTTTTACTTCATGTGGTTTCGCCCTCATAAGAACGCTGGTAATTATGCCATTAATACAAACACTCTTACCACTACCCGTTGCACCAGCTACTAACAAGTGAGGCATTTTGTTTAGTTCAGCAAATTTTGCTTCACCTGAGATATCGCGGCCAAGTCCGATTAACAATTTAGCGTCTGATCGCTGCGGTTCAGTATCTTCAAGTACTTCACGTAAAGACACTACAGCAATTTCAGAATTAGGAACCTCGATTCCAACTGCAGATTTTCCAGGAATTGGCGCTTCAATCCGAATATCTTTTGCAGCTAATGCGAGGGCTAAGTCATCACTTAAATTTACGATTTTACTAACTTTAACTCCAACATCCGGATACACCTCATATTTTGTAACAGCAGGACCAAGGTGGACTTTTGTAACCTTTGCTTTTACACCAAAACTATGGAATGTTTTCTCTAGCTTTCTAGCATTTTCATAAATATTTTCATGTTCTGCACTTTGACTTGTCTGCTTCGGTGGATGCAACAGCTCAATGGGTGGCAGTTCATAATCAACATTCTCTAATTCACCTTCTGTAAAGGTGATTGGCATCTTTTCATCACTATCTTCTTCTGTAACACGTTGTTTTTGCTGATGTTTTTCAGTTTGAGCCACTTGTTCTTTTGTATAGGCCTTATCGGCAAAGTTTGAAATAATAGGTTCAATAGGAATCTCAACAGGTACATCATCGATATTATCATCTGCTGATGCTTGAGTATCCTTTATTTTAGGCTCCTTATTCTTTTTCTGCTTTTCTTTTTTAGGCTGACTCTTCCGTTGCTGAAACCAATTCACCATGTCATCCATAAATGCAATCCACTGATTGCGTATGAATGTAACAATCGGACCTAAGATTTTCGCAATTGTATCATGAAGTGATTTTCCTGTAACAAGTACACCGCCAATTACAATTAAAAAGACAGAAATGATTTTTGTCCCCGCTTCATCAAATAAAAAATAAGAGGCTGCAAAAAGAATAGAACCAATCATTCCTCCGCCTAAATCTGTAGTACTTGTATCACCATTTACAACAGCCCAAAACATGCTCCAAGTATTTTTAATAACACTCGGGTCAGTAAATTTGCCTTCGTTTGTTTGCAAATTGAATAATGGAATATGACTTAATAACAGCATGGCGCTTATTATTAAGTAGACACCAATCAATTGCCTAGTAATCATTTTCGGTAGAGATCGATTCCAAATGATATACAGTGAAATAAGCAATAATCCAATTAATCCAAGAATGTCCCAATTCCCAAGGAAAAATCGAAATAAATAGACAAGACCTGTTCCTACTGTGCCAAGTCTTGCTAAACCAATACAAGCTAAAGCTAGTAATAATAATCCTAGCAATTCAAATTTAAGAGTTTTTTTCCACTCATCTTTCCGCTTCGACTGTCTACGTTTTCGTTTTGCCATACTACACCTACTCTACCTATCAATAATAAGAAAGAAGCAGCCACAACCTGGCTGCCTACGCGATGAAATTAGTTAAATTATAGCACATTATACCAATTTAGGACAATTGATGAAATGATAGGATCAATACTACACTTTGTCATTTTAGCCCATTTGTCAAAAAGACAATGTAGTCAGGGACAAGCTGCTTGCCCTTTAACTCATTGACTTTTTTGACAACCTCTCAGCCAAAGCTGAAAGGTTTGTGGAACCCAATGGTTTCACAAGAATGAGCAAAAAATGTTTGTAAACTAAAATCTAATTTTTTGACCGGGAGAGTATCTTCCGTCTAAAAAGTGCTGTGGGTCGGTGCTCATGACTCTTTCAATTGTGTATTCACCATTCCCAACTTGGCTAACGGCAAGTGAAACACCGTTAATATCAACATACTTAAAATTACTTTCTTCCATTTCAGTTTGTGGATAAATTAGCTCTTGTGGCATCATAGTGTATAGAATCATTGAATCATCTGCCCACTTTCTTCAGTTACATTTCTCTCATCAATTAACTCATTTAATTTCTTAATGGCCTGTCCAATTCCACCAATTTCATTAATTAGCCCATATTTTACTGCATCAGAACCTATTACATTAGTACCAATATCCCTTGTTAAATTACCTTTTGAAAACATCAATTCCTTGAATTTATCTTCGGTTATTTGCGAGTGCCCAATTACAAAATTAACCACGCGCTCTTGCATTTTATCCAAGTACTCAAATGTTTGAGGTACACCGATAACTAGACCGGTTAGTCTTACAGGATGGATTGTCATCGTCGCCGTTTCGGCAATAAAAGAATAATCACACGCCACGGCAATGGGAACACCTATCGAGTGACCGCCCCCTAAAACAATTGAAACAGTTGGTTTTGAGAGTGATGCAAGCATTTCTGATATGGCAAGCCCTGCCTCAACATCCCCCCCAACTGTATTTAAAATAACTAATAAACCTTCAATTTTTGGGTTTTGTTCAATCGCAACTATTTGAGGTATAACATGTTCATATTTAGTTGTTTTATTTTGGGGAGGTAATTGAATATGACCTTCAATTTGACCAACAATTGTAAGGCAATGTATTTTACTGTCATTTGACATTTGAGGGACATTAGTTTGTCCTAATTGTTGAATCTTATCAACTAATGATGAACCCTTGGTTTCATTTTTATCCTGATCCCCTTGTGGTTGATCTGCATTTATGTATTGATTATTATTCATTGTATTCTCCTTTCAACCCATTTACCATTTAGTATAAACACATGGTTCTATTTCATTCTCGAAAGTGGGCGAAAGAAAAAAGCCAATCAGTTTGATTGACTTTTTAGCACGTTTTTTATTTTCCTATTAATTTTGTTAATTCAATTCGTTCTTGTTCGTTTAATGGAACTAATGGTAAACGAACTGAGCCGACGTCTAATCCCTTAATTTGAAGAGCTGTTTTTACCGGAACCGGATTTGGTGCAGTAAATAGTCCCTTCATAATTGGTAAAAGTTTTTGATGATGTATAGCCGCTTCCGTATTGTTTCCTGTTAAATAGGCTGTAACCATCTGTTGCATTTCATTACCAATCACATGGGCAGCAACAGAAACAATACCTTTTGCCCCAATTGAAAGAGCCGGCAATGTAATTCCATCATCCCCACTGTATAAATCAAAACTCTCATCAGTATTAGCAATTATTTCAGTCATTGCTTCTAGGCTTCCACTTGCCTCTTTAACAGCAACGATATTTTGTATCTTTGACAATTTAATAATGGTTTCTACTGACATATTAATAACCGATCTACCTGGAATATTGTAAAGCATAATAGGTAGTTTTGTACTTTCAGCAATTGTTTTAAAATGCTGATAGAGTCCTTCTTGACTTGGCTTATTGTAATATGGGACAACAAGCATTATGGCATCAACACCGGCTTCTTGTGCTTTTTTTGTTAACTCCATGGATGCATACGTATTATTGCTACCTGTTCCAGCTATTACTGGAACCCGACCATCCACAACTTTTACAACGTGACGGAAAAGAGCTACTTTTTCCTCGGAAGATAATGTAGGAGATTCACCAGTTGTCCCTGCTACCACCAAAGATTCAGTTCCAGTATTTATTAAATAATTAATCAACTGAGTTGTTTTACCGAAATCGATATTTCCTTTATTATCAAATGGTGTCACCATAGCTGTAGAAATTCTTCCAAAATCAATCATGCTTTTACACCTACCCCCATCAATTGCGCTAGGCTTATTTCCAAAAAACCTAGGCTTGCTTAAAAAAATTATACATGAAATGAAACGATATGTTAAAGAAAGGGACTCCTCCATTACGGAGGTTCCCCTAATTGTCCCCTTAAAAGTCTACCACTTCTGCTCCAACAGGTCCATCAGATAAATGGAATGCTTTATGAAGAGCGTTTATGGCTTCCTTCATTTCAGATTCTTTAACAAGTACCCAAATGGTCGATAGACTATCTGCTGATTGCAAGATTTGAATTCCTTTTTCTGAAAGTGCTGTAACAATTCGAGCAGTCACTCCAGGTACGCCGTTCATTCCCGCACCAACAGTCGCAACCTTCGCACATTTTTCAGTTACCTGAGGTTCATAACCCAATTCTTTCAATTTATTAACTGCACGGGCTGTCATTTCCCCCGAAACCGTATAAACAACACCATTTGGTGTGATGTTGAAGAAATCCACACTTATTTTTTCATTGGCCATCGCCTTAAATACTTCTGTTTGAAGATTGTATTGGCCTTTTTTGGCTTGAACCTTTAATTGCGTTACATTTGTCACGTGTGCAATACCTGTAATTAATCGATCCTTGACCTCGACACCTCGACGTTTATCGATTGTTGTTACAAGAGTTCCAGGTGCATCCGAATAAGTTGAACGTACCCTTATGGGTACCTTTGCATCCATTGCAATTTCAACTGCACGCGGATGAATTACTTTTGCACCTTGGTATGCCATGTTCACGATCTCGTTATATGTTACGACTGATAGTGGCTTTGCATCACCAACGATTCGTGGGTCTGCTGTCATAACACCTTCTACATCTGTAAAAATATCAATCCACTCAGCTTGCAATGCAACACCAAGTGCCGCAGCAGAAGTATCACTTCCACCTCTACCTAAGGTCGTAATGTCACCTGTTTTAGAGATTCCTTGAAAGCCTGTGACTACAACTACATCATGGGATTCAAGTGTTTGTAACAAACGGTCACACTTCATTTCAATAATTCTTGCATTTGTATGATCACCATTTGTCCTGAAACCGGCCTGCCCACCATTTAAAGCAGCTGCAGAGATTCCAGATTGATTTAACATATTGGTAAAAACGACACTAGAAATAATTTCTCCGCAGGATACTAGCATATCCATTTCCCTATCGCTAATTGCTGGATTTTGCTCCCCTACTAAGCTTAAAAGTGTATCAGTTGCATATGGGTCACCCATTCTCCCCATAGCCGATACAACAACAACTACTTTATATCCTTCCGAGACGGCACTTTCAATATGTTTTCTTGCTCTTTCCCTTGATTCTTCATCCCGTACTGAGGTTCCGCCAAATTTTTGAACAACGATATTCATGATACCACCTCATGTTTTGGTTCAAACGATTATTTCGCTACTAAGCCTAGCTTAATAAGACTACCAGCAATTTGTACGGAGTTCCATGCAGCACCTTTTAGTAGATTGTCAGATACTACCCACATATGGAACCCATTATCTTGGTCTAGGTCTTTTCTGATTCTTCCTACGAACACATCTTTTTTACCAACTGCATGAATTGGCATTGGATATACTTGCTCTGCTGGATTGTCTTCTAATACAATTCCTGGTGCAGAAGATAATAATTCTTTTACGTCTTGTGCAGACACATCATTTTTAGTTGTTTCAAAATAAACAGATTCTGAATGTCCTGTTTCAACTGGTAAACGAACACATGTTGCAGCAACATGAAGCTCAGGTAAATGCATAATTTTCTTAGTTTCGTTAATCATTTTCATTTCTTCAAAAGTGAACCCATTATCTTCAAATTTATCGATTTGTGGAATAGCATTAAAAGCAATCTGGTAATGCTTTTTGTCACCTTTTACAGGTAAGATCTTAGGCGTAACTTCATTACCTTCGATAATTTCCTTCGTTTGCTCATTCATTTCTTGAATCGCAGCAACTCCGGATCCTGAAACTGCTTGATATGTTGATACAATAACCTTGGATAAACCATAAGCCTTACGAATTGGTTCTAAAGCAACAACCATTTGAATAGTAGAACAGTTTGGATTTGCAATAATTCCATTGTGTTTTAATAGGTCATTTTCGTTTACCTCTGGTACTACTAATGGCACATTTTCATCCATTCTAAATGCACTTGTGTTATCAACTACAATTGCACCGCGCTTAACTGCTTCAGGAGCTAGTTCTTTTGATACTCCTCCTCCAGCACTAAATAAGGCAATATCAACACCTTCAAATTTTTCTGGTGTTGCAACCTCAACTGTTATTTCTTTACCTTTATAGTCAATCTTTTTACCAGCAGAACGTTCTGATGATAATAAAGTTAATTTAGTTAATGGAAAATCCGTTTCTTCAAGTGTTTTGATCATTTGCATTCCTACAGCACCTGTAGCACCTACAACCGCAACATGTAATTCTTTTTCTACTGTCATTTGAAATTCCCCTTCCAAGTATTACTAGAACGTCTAATTTACGTTTAATGATATATATTTTACCACATACAAGTACTAAAGGAGAGAAGAATTTTCATTCTTTCCCCTTTATTCAAAAAATTTTCGTTATTCTTCGTCGTCACGAAATCTTTCTACAATTACCGGCTGTAATTGCTTTCCTTCAATTGCTGCAGCAACAGTGTCCCTTAACATCGTCATACGCGCAACCATTGAATTAGGCTTTTTTGTTGGTGCATCTTGGCCATACGGAATAAAGTATATATTTTTTGTTGCCATTAACCTCATTAGGTTCACACCATTTAAACCTAATGCGTCATTTGTGGATATTCCCAAAACAACAGGGGACTGATTACGTAAGGTTGCTTTAGCAGCCATTAAGACTGGAGAATCAGTTAACGCATTCGCGAATTTACTCATTGAATTCCCTGTAAGTGGAGCAATCACCATGCAATCAAGAGGGATTTTGGGACCTAATGGTTCTGCTTTTACAATCGAGTCAATTGCTTTATTCCCTGTTGCTTTTTCAATTCTTTCAATCCACTCTGCTCCTTCTCCAAAACGGGTATTAGTTGATTGAACAGTCCACGACACAACAGGTATTACTTCAGCACCCTCATCAACCAGTCTAACTATTTCTGGAAATACAGCATCGTACGTACAATGAGACCCTGTTAGACCAAATCCGATTCTTTTTCCTTTTAATGAAGCCATATTATTCGTTCTCCTCTCTTTGTTGTAATAACTCAAGAAGTAGTTGAGATAATACATTCGCAACTATTTGACCGGCTGTCTTCGGAGCGACAATACCAGGTAACCCAGGTGCTAATAAGGCTTTTATCCCTCTTTTTTCTGCATATCTAAAATCTGTTCCCCCGGGCTTAGAGGCTAGATCAACAATCAATGTATGTGCAGGCATTTTGGAAATCACACTTGCCGTCACGATTAAGTGTGGGATTGTATTAATACAAACATCGATATCCTTAACTTCTTCAGCAATATCCGATAGATGAAAAGGCGTCAATCCCATTTCTGTAATTCTTGCAATATGCTCTGTTTTTCTTGCACCAACTTTAACATTTGCCCCTAAAGCAGCAAAGCTTCTTGCAACACTCATTCCAACTCTGCCAAGACCTAGTACAGCCACTCTTGAATTATGAATGGTTATATCAGTATGTTGAATGACCATCATAATGGTTCCTTCAACGGTTGGAATGGAATTATAAATTGCAACATCGTCTCTTTCAAATAAACGCACTAATTTTCGATTGGTTGCCTTTATAATCCCATCTAAATAGGAGTTGCTAATTCCCGAATAGACAACACAGTGTTCAGGTGTTTGTGATAGAATATCTTCAGATAAGACGACTGTTTCATTTGAAAAAATAGTTTCAACCTCTCCTGCACTGTTTGTTCCTGATACCGGTAAAATAATTGCATCTATATCTGTAAAGTCGATTTCGTCTAATCGTTCTTTTGATGCTCCAGTAAACCCATGGTCTAATTGATCAAATCCTATTAAAGAAAGCCTTGCATCTAATTCAATTAGTTTACGGATTACCTCCAACTGTCGTGCATCTCCACCTATAATAGCCACATGCATATCAGTTAACATATGTTTTATCACCTTCTTTTACCTAAAGTGAACCCCGAGTGTATGTTAGTCATCACGTCGGTGAACTTCGGTTTTTTCATATCGTTTTTTGAGGGATAGCCTCAACAATCCATAAAATTACCATAATTTTATTTACTTCACCATACTATGAGGCATTGCTCAAATAGGTGAAAGAACAAGCTGAAATTTGCTTAGAATAACATTTTCCTAAAAAAATAAAAAACCCGCGGGAGTCCCGTGGGTTTACATTGTATTACTATTCTGCTTCTTCTGTTCCAAAATCATCTGGAATATCAATGATGATCATATCTGTACCAATTTTGCGTATATGCTGCCATGATACGCGAACTTCATTGCCTTGTTTCTTTAAGCCAAACCATTTTAAAGATGGAATGATGAGAGCCTTTATTTGACCGGTTCTCTCATCAATTTCTAAATCAGTTTGACCTAAAACGCCTAGTCTTTCCGCTCGTTTTACATCAACAATTTCTTTTCCACTTAATTCACTTAGCCTCAAAAAAGACCACCCCTCACATGTCCTTTGTACAGTGTATGGAGTAGTCCACATTTTTAGAATCAAAATCAATTTGAAAGCTTATTCGGTAAATCGTCTGTAGGGCTAATTAATGCAAGTGAAAAATCGTCTGTGAAGACTCGTTCTGCCATTGCATTCACGCTATTTTCACTAACGACATTAATTTCATCTAAAATTTCATCTAGGTTTTTATGTTTCTTTAATAATAATTCATTTTTACCATTTCGGCTCATTCTACTGTTTGTACTTTCTAGTCCGAGCATAAGGCTACCCTTCATTTGCTCTTTGCTATTTTTTAATTCCTTATCGGTGATACCTTCTGCTTTAAGCTTTGCTAATGTTTCCTGTATTGTTTCAAATAACAAATTAAGTTGTTTACTTCCTGTGCCCCCATAAATAGTGACCATCCCTGCATCCTTATAAGAGGAATGATAAGAGAATACAGAATACGCTAGCCCTTTTTGCTCACGTACGTCTTGGAATAGACGGCTACTCATACTACCGCCAAGAATATTATTTAGCACAATAAGATCGTACACATCTTTATCTCCAATTTGTAAGCCATTAAAGCCTAAGCAAAGATGCGCTTGTTCGGTTTCTTTCTTTCGAGTAATCTTATTTGTATGGAATGAAGGTTTTTGCAACTCATATTTCGTCTGATTTCCTGAATAACTACCAAAGTATGACTCAACTTCAGAAATAAAGTTCTCATCAATATTACCAGCGATAGACACGACCACATTTTCTGGAGTATACATTTGATTCATATATTGACGTAGTTTATCACCATTAAAGGTTTCCAATGTTTCTTCTGTTCCTAGAATTGGATAACCTAATGGATGATTTTCATAAGTAGCCTTACTTAATAAATCATGGACGATATCATCTGGTGTATCTTCGTACATTTTTATCTCTTCTAGTACTACATTTTTTTCTTTTTTCAGTTCTTCTTCATCAAAGTTCGAATTGAAGAACATATCCGCTAGAACATCTAGTGCAAATTTTGCATGTTCATCTAATACCTTTGCGTAATAACAAGTGTATTCTTTTGAGGTGAATGCGTTTACCTGTCCACCAATACTATCAAAAGACTCCGCAATTTCTCTTGCTGTTCTTGTCTTCGTACCTTTGAAAAACATATGTTCTAGAAAATGAGAAATACCGTTATTCTCGGGGCTTTCGTTTCGTGATCCTGTCCCAATCCAAACACCAATTGCAACTGATCGAACAGTTGGGATGTTTTCTAATACAATTCTTACACCATTTTGACAAGTATACTTTTTAATCAATGCTGGATTCCTCCTGTAATCAAATGCGCCTTGGCGTATTTGCGCCCGATTTTTTTAAGCCCACACGAGGTGGGTCACAAAGACGTTGCCACAGGAAGAGGCGTCCTTAGTCTTTGATCTTATGCTCGAAAAATTACCTTTAAAAAATCGTGGCATCCGCCGGAGGCTTTAACTTTATTCAACTAGGTTTTGTTCTCCTACTGAATTGTATACTCTATTTCATTTAGTAGCCTTTTATAAAAGGTGGACTTATAGTTGGATAAAGTTAAACACCACTACTTTTTCTTTAGTATTATACGTTCTTCGTTTAATAATGTAGAAACGTTGTCGATTGCTAGATCTTTTTGTTTAATAGATATAATTAATCTTTCGAGACTTTGAGCAGTTGGTGATGTTGGATGCATTAAAACCATGGCGCCAGGATGGACTTTGCCCATTACCCTTTGAACTAAAACATGGGGTTGTGGACGCTGCCAATCGATTGTATCCACACTCCACATAATTGTTTTCATACCCAGTTCATCTGCAATTTTAACGACTTCATCACGGTAGCTTCCACTTGGCGGAGCAAAGAGAGTTGGCTTTTTCCCAGTAGCTGCCTCAATTACCTGATTTGTCTTCATTAATTGCTCTCTAACAAGATCTGAGGACAAGGTCTTCATATCAGGATGTGTATAGGAATGGTTGCCTACTTCATGTCCAGCATCCACAATCATTTTAGCTAAATCTGGATTTTCCTTTACCCATCTTCCTTCTAAGAAAAAAGTTGCTTTTACATTGTGTTTTTTTAACGTCGCAAGCATATCAGGAATATACTCATTCCCCCATGCAACATTTATGATAAATGATACAAGTGGTTTGTTTGGATTTCCGCGATAAATAGCAGACGAAGGTAAATCTTCAAGATGAACTTTAGGTGATAGCTGCTTATACACCAGCCTATTTTCATCAAATACACCCTCTTTTTTCATCTTTTCATATGAAGCTTTAACATCTACCTCAAGCCCATTGAGGCCAGGTGTTGCTTTCCAAACAGGGTCAATCTTAGCATCTTCTGCAGGAATACTATATTCAATTGCCCTTTTTTCAATTTCATTTAAAAGTTTGTCACTACTACTAACAGGGATTGCGTCAGCGCTTTCTTTTAAAGTACTGTTTTTTAATCCCTGAACGTAATCATTAGTGAACGGATTATGTAATGATCCAATTGAAACCAATAATATAAATATAAAAGCAATAAATTGTATATACCTTTTTTTCATAACAATCCCCCTCTTTACTAGAAAATATGTAAAGGAGGGACAAGGTAGAACACAAATTAAGAAAAGTGCTATGGCAACTGTTCAAACTTTAAAAAACGATTTCATTACAAAAATAAAAACCTAAAAAGCCCGGTTTACCAGGCTTTCCAAAGTTTATTATTGTTGTTGCTTTTCTTTTTCTTTTTGTTCTCGTAAAACGGCTTTTCTTGAAAGGTTTACACGGCCTTGCTTATCAATTTCAGTAACCTTCACAAGAAGTTCATCACCGATTGAGACTACATCCTCAACTTTTCCAACTCGCTCTTCTGCAAGTTCAGAAATATGAACAAGTCCATCTTTTCCACTGAAAATTTCAACAAATGCGCCGAACTTTTCAATACGTTTTACTTTTCCGAGGTACATTTGACCAACTTCTACTTCACGAACAATATCTTCGATGATTTTCTTGGCTTTTTGGTTCATTGCTTCATCAACTGAAGAAATAAAGACTGTACCGTCTTGCTCAATATCAATTTTTACGCCAGTTTCGTCAATGATCTTATTGATCTGTTTACCACTTGGCCCAATAACATCACGGATTTTATCTGGATTAATTTTTAGTGTTAAGATCTTAGGTGCATACTTAGAAAGCTCAGATCTTGGGGTTGTTAGTGTTGCTAACATTGAATCAAGAATTTGCATACGGCCTTTTTTAGCTTGCTGTAATGCTTCCTCAAGGATTTCTCGTGAAAGACCTGCTATTTTAATATCCATTTGTAAAGCAGTTACACCCTTTGATGTTCCCGCAACTTTAAAGTCCATATCTCCTAAGTGATCTTCCATGCCTTGAATATCAGTTAATACTGTATAGTGCTCTCCTGATTTAATGAGCCCCATAGCAATCCCAGCAACAGGTGCTTTAATTGGAACACCTGCATCCATCATAGCTAATGTACTTGCACATATACTAGCTTGGGAAGTAGATCCATTTGATTCTAATACTTCAGATACTAGGCGGATGGTATATGGAAAATCTTTTTCAGAAGGCACAACAGGTTCCAATGCACGCTCACCCAAAGCACCATGTCCAATTTCACGACGACCTGGGCCTCTCATAGGTCCCGTTTCACCGACACTGAATTGAGGGAAATTATAGTGGTGCATAAAACGTTTTGTTTCCTCTATACCTAACCCATCAAGGATTTGCACATCACCTAATGCACCAAGTGTACAAATACTTAATGCTTGGGTTTGTCCACGTGTGAATAGTCCAGAACCATGTGTACGAGATAATAATCCTACTTCTGATGAAAGTGGACGAATTTCGTCGATTTGTCTTCCGTCAGGGCGAACCTTTTCAACAGTAATTAAGCGTCGAACTTCTTCTTTTACAAGTTTATTTAAAATTTCTTTCACTTGCTTAAGAGTCGCCTCATCAGCTTCTTGTTCAGTGTATTCTTCTATAATTGCAGCTTTAATTTCATTAATTGCATCTTCTCTTGCATGCTTTTCAGCAACTTGTACAGCTTTGTTAATATCCTCTTCGGCTTTTGCACGAATTTGTGCTTCTAATTCTGAATCAAGCTCGTAAAGGACAATCTCTCTTTTTTCTTTACCGATTTCTGCAACGATTTTTTCTTGAAAAGCAATTAATCGTTTAATTTCTTCATGTCCAAACATAATTGCTTCAAGCATCACTTCTTCAGGAACTTCTTCAGCACCCGCTTCAACCATATTGATCGCATCTTTTGTACCGGCAACAACTAGATTGATATCGCTCATTTCCTGGTCTTTCACTGAAGGGTTGATAATAAATTGATTGTCAACTCTACCAACAGTAACACCTGCTATTGGACCTTCAAATGGGATATCTGAAACAGATAACGCTAATGATGAACCAAACATTGCTGCCATTTCTGAAGAGCAATCTTGATCAACACTCATTACGATACTGACAACTTGAACTTCATTTCTGAATCCATCAGCAAATAAAGGTCGAATCGGTCGGTCTATTAATCGACTTGCTAGAATCGCCTTTTCACTTGGTCTACCCTCACGTTTGATAAAACCTCCAGGGATTTTTCCAACTGCATATAATCGTTCTTCATAGTTTACAGTAAGCGGAAAGAAATCCAATGGTTTTGGCTCTTTCGAAGCTGTTGCTGTACTTAAGACAGCAGTCTCTCCATAACGAACTAATACAGCCCCATTAGCTTGCTTTGCTAGTTGACCAATTTCAACAGTCAGCTGTCGGCCTGCCCAGTCCATGGAAAAAACTTGCTTTCCTTGTTCCATATAATAGTACCCCTCTCTAAATCACATTCAAATATATGTAATGATAGTATGAACTAATTTATTCGAACATATCAATACTCGTTAAATATGTAAAGTGAATTTTTGTTCAAATAGTAGAAATGGAGGAAAAAAATCCCTCAATTTTTAACCTAATAAAAAAGCGGGAATGCTCCCGCTTTTTCGTAGATTATCGACGTAGTCCAAGCTTGTTGATTAATTCACGGTAACGAGTTACGTCTTTATTACGAAGATATGTTAATAAATTACGACGTTTACCAACCATCTTTAATAGACCACGACGTGAATGATGATCCTTCTTGTGTGTACGTAAATGATCATTTAACTTATTGATTTGCTCAGTTAGGACAGCGATTTGAACCTCTGGTGAACCAGTGTCATTGTCATGAGTTTTGTACTCGCTGATAATTTCGTTCTTACGCTCTTGTGTGATAGCCATCCTATTCACCTCCTATTATAGTATCCCCGATTACCTAGCAGACGTTGGTGATTCGTACTGCCACGCAATGGTTCTTTTTCATACTTAACTAGAATACAACTTTTTACGATAAAAAGCAAGTATGTTCGTCTATTTTCTCAAAGTATTCCTTCGCCTGTTCCTTATCAAGTCCAATTTGTTTCACCAATTCGTCAATGGAAGAAAACTTTCTTTCCGATCGAATTCGTTTATGCCATTCAACAATAACCTTTTCCTTATAAATATCTTCATTAAAATCAAATAGATGAACTTCAATTGAAGGCAACTTTACATTGTCATGAAAAGTTGGTTTTACTCCAAGGTTACATACTCCATTATACCATTTTGAACCAACTTTTAAACGAACAGCATACACGCCCATTTTAGGAATAATATAATCTCCGTTCGTTTTAACATTTGCAGTAGGAAAACCGATGGTTCTACCACGTTTTTCACCATCTACTACAATCCCATTTACTGTGTAAAATCTACCTAATAACGGTGGAAGTTTTTCAACCTCACCACTTTGTATAAATTCACGGATATGCGTTGAGCTCACCTTTTCATTATTAAAGGTTAATTTCTCTACAGTTGTTTGGGTAAAACGCCCATTAGCATGTTGAGGAAGAGTTTCCATTGTTCCTTTTCCAAACCGTCCGTACGTAAAATCAAATCCCGCAACAACATGTTTTACATTAAGACCGATAATGTATTGCTCAACAAATTGTTGTGGCGAAAGACTCGCAAACTCAGAGGTGAAATTAACTATATACAAATAGTCGACATCAAATTGAGCAAATAACTCTTCTTTGTGATGCAAAGGAGTTATATATTCTACGTGTGTAACATCTTTTTTTAGGACGATTGATGGATGAGGGTCAAAAGACATGACAGAGCAAGCAATTCCTTGTTTCTCTGCTTCCTTTTTTGCAGTCTCAACAACTTTTTGGTGGCCTAAATGGACCCCATCAAAATATCCCAATGCCAATACAGTTGGCGGCAAATCTGTTTGATTAAAGGAATGTGGATGCGTGATATATATCGTCTTCACTTCTATTTCACCTTTTCTACACGAATAACCTATTTTAATTCTTGATTATTGACTAATACTTTAATAGGTTTTATCAAGTTGGGTTTTTCTGGATGCCTTTGATATATTGCTAGGATATCTCCATTATATAGGACAGCAATAGGTTCTCCGACCTGGATCTGATTTAACTCCTGTGGAACCGGCAAGACAGACCCATTTTTTACTTTCTCTGCTACTTTATCATTAATTATTAATTTGGGCAAATGGGAAAGCGCATCTTCAATTGATAGGAGATGTTCCTGAATGCGTCCATCTTTCACCAAGTATTCTAGTTCTTCAAGTGTCATACATTGTTGAAGCTTAAATTCACCAGAAGAGACTCTTATCAAATCGGACATATGAGATGGATACCCTAGCTTTTCACCAATCTGTACAGCGAGCGTTCTCACATACGTACCCTTGCTACAGGTGACACGGAAACGAAATGATACTGTATGATTGGTATGGACTATATCACTAAGTAGCTCCAGCTTATGTATGGTAATTTTACGGGATGGTCTTTCGATTACCATTCCTTGTCTAGCATACTCATAAAGTCGTTTTCCATTGACTTTAACAGCAGAATACATTGGAGGGGTTTGAATGATTTCACCCGTTAACGAATGAAGTACATTCAATACTTCATCTTTGGTTATATCACGGTCTACTCTCTTATCATCTACCACTTCACCTGAGGCATCTTCTGTAGTAGTTGAGAACCCTAATTTCACTTCACCTTCATAGGTCTTATTAGCCGCAGTTACATACTCTACGATTTTAGTCGCTCTTCCTAAACATATTGGCAGAACACCTGATACGTCTGGATCTAATGTTCCTGTATGTCCTACTTTTTTCATTTTCACTAACTTCCGTACCTTGAATACACAATCATGGGAAGTCATCCCTTTTGGTTTATTAAGCAGTAAAATTCCATCCACTTAGAGCCACTCCCCTAAACCTTTAGATAGGTGTTTTTTAAACAATTTTCTTAAAAATTGAAAAAAGGGATAGACTTTATATTAAAGCCTATCCTCTACTTTATTCTCGGTTTGATTCTTGATTTGAATCTTTATTTATTTCATGTAGGATCGTTTCAATTCGATTCCCATAATCAATTGATTCGTCAAATTCAAAAAGAATCTCAGGTGTTTTCCGTAAACGAATACGTTGACCGATTTCTGACCGGATAAAACCTTTCGCTTTGGCAAGACCTTTTAATGTGTTTTGCCTTTGCTCTTCATCACCTAAAACCGAAATAAAAACTTTCGCTTGCTGAAGGTCTCCAGTAACTTGAACGTCGGTAACAGTTACAAATCCAATGCGTGGATCTTTTATCTTCCGTCCAATTATGTCACTCAATTCCTTTTTCATTTGTTCTCCAACACGATTTGGTCGTAAACTCATCTTTATATCACCTCGTTATAACCACTCAAAATCGGTTACTGTTCGATCTAATTCCGGAAACGAATCAATAAACTTTAGAGCATTGTTTAATTCGAGTTCAGAGTGCTTTCGACTTGAAGATACAGTAACAATGGCTAATTTAGTGCGTTGCCATGTATCTTGATGGTCTACCTCCGCAACTGAAATATTAAACTTTTGTTTGAGTCGAGTAATGACACTTTGTAAAACGGCACGTTTTGCTTTTAAAGAATTCGCATCATAAATGACGCATTCACACTCTACATAGCCGATCAATGTCGATCAACTTCTTGCATCACAAATGCTTCAATGATATCTCCTTCTTTAATATCGTTGAATTTCGCAATTGTTATACCACACTCATAGTTTTGCGCAACTTCCTTCACATCATCCTTGAAACGTTTTAATGTATCAATTTCTCCTTCAAAGATAACAACTCCATCACGAATTAGGCGAACACCGCTGTCACGAGTGATTTTACCATCTGTCACGTAAGAACCAGCAATTGTACCGATCTTCGATACCTTGAAGGTTGTACGTACTTCTGCTTGCCCAATTACTTTCTCTTCAAATTCAGGGTCAAGCATACCCTTCATTGCAGATTCAATTTCTTCAATTACTTTATAGATAATGCGGTGAAGACGGATATCGACCTCTTCTGCTTCTGCAGTTCGTTTTGCATTCACATCAGGTCGTACATTAAAGCCGATTACAATTGCATTTGAAGCTGATGCAAGTGTAATATCAGATTCATTAATCGCACCGACACCGGTATGGATAATCTTAACTTTAACACCTTCTACATCAATTTTTTGAAGAGAAGCTGCCAAAGCCTCAACAGAACCTTGAACGTCAGCTTTTACGATTAAGTTAATTTCCTTCATTTCACCTTGTTTAATATGCTCAAATAAATCTTCTAGACTTACTTTCACTTTGTCACCACGTTGCTCAACTAATTGCTTCTGAGCTCTAGCTTCTCCAACTTGTCGTGCTTTCTTTTCATCTTCAAAAACAACGAATTGATCACCGGCTTGTGGGACATCACTTAGTCCAGTAATTTCAACTGGAGTAGAAGGTCCTGCCTCTTTAACACGACGGCCTAAATCATTAACCATTGCACGGACACGACCAAATGTGTTTCCAACTACGATTGGGTCACCAATGCGTAACGTTCCGTTTTGGACTAGTAGTGTAGCAACTGAACCTCTTCCTTTATCGAGCTTTGCTTCAATTACAGTACCTGTTGCTCTTCTCTTAGGGTTTGCCTTATATTCTTCAACTTCACTCACTAGAAGAATCATTTCAAGCAAGTTGTCGATCCCTTCTCCTGTTAACGCCGAGATTGGAACGAAGATTGTGTCTCCTCCCCAAGCCTCAGGAACTAAACCATGTTCAGTTAATTCCTGCATTACACGATCAGGATTTGCTGTTGGTTTATCCATTTTATTCACTGCTACGATAATTGGCACCTCAGCAGCCTTTGCATGGTTAATTGCTTCAACTGTTTGCGGCATTACACCATCATCTGCTGCGACTACTAAAACAGTAATATCAGTAACCTGAGCACCTCTCGCACGCATAGTGGTAAAAGCTGCGTGTCCTGGTGTGTCTAAGAAAGTTATTTTCTTTCCGTTATCAACAACTTGATAAGCACCAATATGCTGTGTAATCCCACCAGCTTCCCCAGCTGTAACCTTTGTATTTCGGATGGAATCAAGAGTAGTAGTTTTACCATGGTCTACATGTCCCATGATTGTAACAATCGAAGGTCTTTCAATTAGGTCCTCTTCATTATCTTCCTCGACATACTGTTCGAATTCGGTAACGTCAAAGACAATTTCCTCTTCGACCTCAACACCATATTCAGAAGCAATTAATTCGATGGAATCTTTATCAAGCTCTTGGTTAATTGTCGCCATAACACCTAACATGAATAACTTTTTAATAATCTCAGAAGGCTCTTTACCTAATTTTTTTGCTAACTCTCCAACGGTTAATGAACCAATGAAAGTAATTTTTTCAGGTAATTTTTTTTCAGGCTTTGGTTGAATCGGTTGTTGTTGATGATTTGGACGGTTATTACCTTTTTGTCTGTTGTTTTTATTTCTTCTGTTATTATTGTTATGATTTGACTGAAAACCCTTTTTCTGTCCTTGATTTTCACGGTTTTTAGGAGTTGCAGGCTTATTCTTAACTTCTTTTTTGTCAACCACTTTAGTTGTAGCATTATTATTAACAGGTGGTTTTGAGTTATTATTTTTATTTTGCTCGCTTGTAGCCTTAGCAGTTTCTGTTTTTTTACCAAATGTTTGATCCAATTTTTTCAAAATATCTCCTTCAATTGTTGCCATATGATTTTTAACCTCTATGTCCATCTCTTTAAGCTTTGTAATAACTTCTTTACTTGAGATATTTTGTTGTTTTGCATATTCGTATACACGCATTCTACTCATATGTTCACCCCCAAATATGTTAATCGAGCAAGTGACTAATTTTTTTTGCAAACCCACTCTCCGTTATCGCGACAACTACTCGGGCATCCTTACCAATCGCATGTCCTAGTGTATACCGATCGCTTACAGTACGAAGTTGAACCTGATAATACGTGCTTTTATCCGTAATTTTTTTTGTAGTGTTTGCTGATGCATCTTCAGATAAGAGAACAAGTTTTGCGTTTCCATTGCGAATTTCTTTCACGACGAGTTCTTCACCTGAAATGACCTTTCTTGCTCGATTGGCAAGACCTAATAATGAAAACCATTCCTTATTTTCCATTTATGAAGGCTTCTCCTTATCTACTAGTTGGAGTAATTCTTCATAAATTGAATCATCAATTGTGGCTTTCAGCTGACCAGCAAGAATGTTCTTTTTCTTCGCTAGTAAGATACATTCTTTATCTTTACTTAGGTATGCACCGCGGCCAGACTTTTTCCCAGTAAGGTCAATGGAAACTTCACCCTCTTTGGAACGTACAATTCGTACAAGTTCCTTTTTCGGCTTCATTTCACCACTGGCAATACATTTACGTAATGGTATTTTTTTATTTCCTACCAATTTTCTTCACCTCACTCGATTTCTTCAGACTGCAAATCGAATGCTTCTTCCTCATGTTCATCTTCGTGATCGTCGTCAAATAAACCAAAGCCTTCTCTAGGGTAAATCCCCGCTTGCTCTGCATCTGTTTGACTCTTAATATCAATTTTCCAACCAGTTAATTTTGCTGCTAAACGAGCGTTTTGCCCACGCTTACCGATTGCTAATGATAATTGATAGTCAGGAACAACAACTGTTGTTGCTTTTTCTTCTTCATTCACAATAACGTCAAGTACTTTAGATGGGCTTAGAGCGTTTGCTACAAAAACAACTGGATCATCTGACCATTTTACAATATCGATTTTTTCACCTTTAAGTTCATTCACAATCGCTTGAACGCGTTGACCCTTAGGACCAACACAAGAACCTACTGGATCTACTTCTAGATTATCAGAGTGAACAGAAATCTTCGAACGATCTCCTGCTTCTCTGGCAACTGATTTAATTTCAACAGTTCCGTCATAGATTTCAGGAACCTCGATTTCGAAAAGACGTTTTAATAATCCAGGATGTGTTCTAGAAACAAAGATTTGTGGACCTTTTGTCGTTCTTTCAACCTTTGTTATGTAGACTTTTATTCTGTCATGAGGCTTATATTGTTCATTAGGCATTTGTTCATTTAATGGAAGCAATGCCTCAATTTTCCCTAAGCCAACATAGATAAACTTAGAATCTAGACGCTGTACAATCCCTGTCATGATGTCTTCTTCACGGTCAATGAATTCTGAGTAAATAACTCCTCTTTCTGCTTCACGTACACGTTGAGTAACAACTTGCTTAGCAGTTTGAGCAGCAATTCTTCCGAAGTCTTTTGGTGTTACTTCAATTTCGACAACGTCCTCGACTTGGTAATTAGGGTTGATGGTTCTTGCCTCTTCAATGGAAATTTCTAGTCTAGGGTCAAACACTTCATCTACTACATCTTTTCTAGCAAACACACGCATAGAACCGTTTGCTAAGTTCAAATCTACTCTAACATTCTGAGCCTGGTTAAAATTCCGCTTATATGCAGAAATAAGTGCTGCCTCAATTGCCTCGATAATAATATCTTTGCTAATGCCTTTTTCTTTCTCGAGCAATGTTAAGGCATCTAATAATTCACTACTCATTAGTTTCCTAATCCCCCTTTATTATCTCAAACCTATTAATGAAAAGTAACAGCAAGTCTTGCATTTGCAATTTTTTCATACGGAATTTCTACAGATTTTTTGCGTGTTTTGACCATTACATTGATTGTTACTAGCTTTCCATCGAATGAAGTAAGCTCTCCTTCAAAAATCTTTTCACCGTCGATTGGTTCGTATGTTTTCACATACACTTGTTTTCCGATTGCCTTTTCAAAGTCACTGTCCTTTTTCAACGGGCGTTCAGCACCAGGGCTAGAAACTTCTAGAAAATAGTTATACGGAATGGGATCTACTTCATCAAGCTTTTCACTTAATTTTTCACTAACTAATCCACAATCTTCAATATCTACCCCTTTTTCGGAGTCGATAAAGACACGTAGAAACCAGTCTTTCCCTTCCTTTACATACTCAACATCAACAAGTTCCATCTGTAAATCAGTTACAATAGGTATCACTAATTCTTCCACTATTTGTGTTACCTTTTTACTCATGTTTTTCCTCCTAAGCTGAAAATACATGTTCAAAAACGAGGATGAAAAGGACCGCGTCGACAAAACGCCACGTCCTGTGGCATTGTCGACACTAGCACATCCTGTGCGTCGTAAGTTTCGAAGCGGCGCAGCTTAGAGTACCGGAACGTATGCAATTAATACGTGAGGAACGGATAAGCAAGCCAACGAGCTTCCACATGATGTGGTGACTTCGACGTTCGACACAGGACGTGTCGGTAGTTAGTCGAAGTTCCTGAATTGCGTCATTTTCACCAGACTTTTTGAACTTCCAATAAGGAATTCCTTTGTTTTATTCATAGTATTTCCTAAGTAGTGTAAAAACACCCTGCTATAATAGCAGGGAGGCAGTTGGAAAATATAGTGAAGTTCCATCTAAATAAACGTTGTTACACAATTTTTAGCCTCAGCCAAAGAATAAAGAGTGGGAAGCCCCACTCTTTTACCAGTAATATACATAGCATTTCCATAAAAACTATAACATAATCGCTATTTATATGCAAATAAAAGTGCATAGAAAGGCGAAAGGCGCTCTGCTTTAGGCGACAAGCATAAGACGAGCGCTGGCAGAAGGTGCTCTTTACCTTCAGAAGCGATTGACTTATGACCTCGAGCCGATGGCGTCTTGAGCTAGACATCTAACAATTAGAACAAGGATAATTGATTTTGTTCTGGCATATCTTCAAGGCAACCATGGTTTTCAAGATATTCCATAATTGTTTTAGATACTTTACCACGCTTCTGTAAGTCTTCTTTTGATAAAAATTCACCTTGTTCTCTTGCTTTAACAATATTGATTGCAGCGTTTGTTCCTAGTCCAGGAATCGAATTGAACGGTGGAATCAAGGCATCTCCATCTATTATAAATTCTGATGCACTTGAACGGTATAAATCAATCTTATTAAAAGCAAATCCGCGCTCACACATTTCTAGAGCTAACTCTAAAACTGTTAATAAGTTCTTTTCTTTTGTTGAAGCTTCTAACCCTTTGGCATTGATTTCCTCCATTTTTGCACGAATTGTACTAGAACCGCGAACCATTGCTTCTATATCAAAATCATCTGCACGAACTGTAAAATATGCTGCATAGTAAAGCAAAGGTAAATGAACCTTAAAATATGCAATCCTTACAGCCATTAAAACATATGCGGCGGCGTGGGCCTTTGGGAACATGTATTTAATTTTTAAACATGAGTCAATATACCAATCAGGAACATCATTCTTTTTCATTTCTTCAATAAATTCGTCCGTTAACCCTTTACCCTTACGAACAGATTCCATAATTTTAAACGCTAGGGAAGGATCTAGTCCCTTATATATGAGATAAACCATTATATCGTCACGACAACCTATAACTTCACTTAATGTACAAATATT
This sequence comes from Ferdinandcohnia sp. GQ5, assembly GCF_059759275.1. Classification (NCBI taxonomy): domain Bacteria; kingdom Bacillati; phylum Bacillota; class Bacilli; order Caryophanales; family Bacillaceae; genus Ferdinandcohnia; species Ferdinandcohnia sp. GQ5. The sequence continues at coordinate 223,364 of NZ_JCAXEW010000006.1, read as the reverse complement.
ATTATGGATAAGCTCCTGTGCATTACCCAACCATACATCTGTACCATGTGAAAGTCCTGAAATCTGAACTAATTCTGAGAAAGTAGTCGGCTTTGTATCCTCAAGCATTTGACGAACAAAGCGTGTCCCAAATTCTGGAATTCCAAGAGTACCCGTTTTACACATAATTTGCTCTTCGGTTACGCCTAGAGACTCAGTACCACTGAAAATTTTCATTACCTCAGGATCATCGGTTGGAATGGTTTTTGGATCAATTCCGCTCAAGTCTTGAAGCATACGAATGACTGTCGGATCATCGTGTCCGAGTATATCAAGTTTTAGTACATTGTCATGGATAGAGTGGAAATCAAAATGTGTGGTTTTCCACTCAGAACTTGTATCATCAGCCGGAAATTGAATAGGTGAAAAGTCAAAGATATCCATGTAGTCCGGGACAACGATAATACCTCCTGGATGCTGACCCGTTGTTCGTTTAACACCTGTACACCCTGCTACCAAACGGTCGGTTTCTGCACCACGCATTGTCAAATTATGATCATTTGCATAACCTTTAACATAGCCATAGGCCGTTTTTTCAGCAACTGTACCGATTGTTCCAGCACGATATACATATTCTTCACCAAATAGTACTTTTGTATAGTTATGTGCACGAGGCTGATATTCACCAGAGAAGTTTAAGTCGATATCTGGAACCTTATCTCCCTTAAACCCAAGGAACGTTTCAAACGGGATATCATGTCCATCCTTTTTATACTTTGCCCCGCAATTTGGGCACTCTTTGTCTGGAAGGTCAAATCCAGAACCAACTGAACCGTCATTAAAGAACTCTGAATGCTTACAGTCTGGGCATACATAATGTGGCGGTAGTGGGTTTACCTCTGTAATTTCAGTCATCGTTGCAACTAATGATGAACCAACCGACCCACGAGAACCTACGAGATATCCATCATCAAGTGATTTTTTAACAAGTTTATGAGAAATGAGGTAGATTACTGCGAATCCATGCCCAATAATACTTTTCAGTTCTTTTTCTAATCTTTTTTCTACAATCTCAGGTAATTCTTCACCATAGATGCTTCTTGCCATACTATAACTCATATTCCTAATTTCATCTTCCGCACCTTCAATTTTAGGTGTATATAGATCATCCTTAATTGGTTTCACTTCACCAATCATGTCTGCGACTTTTTGTGTATTCGTTACGACAATTTCCTTCGCCTTCTCTTTATCGAGGAAAGAAAAGCAGTCCAGCATTTCATTAGTTGTGCGGAAATGAACCTCAGGCAATGAATGTCGATTTAATGGATTAGCTCCACCTTGGGACCGAACTAAAATTTTGCGATAAATATGGTCTTCAGGATTTAAATAGTGCACGTTCCCAGTAGCAACAACTGGTAAATTCAATTTCTCCCCAAGGTTAACAATGTTTTTTAGGATGTCTTTTAGTTCACGCTCATTTTGGATTAAATCCAATTCGACTAAATGTTTATAATTTGATGGCGGCTGCACCTCTAGATAGTCATAAAATTGAGCGATAGACTCAACTTCCTCTGGTGACTTCTGCATCATACCCTCAAATACTTCCCCTTTGTCACAGGCAGAGCCGACTAAAATACCTTCTCGATATTTTTGCAACTGAGATCGTGGAATCCTTGGTACACGGTAATAATAATTAATATGTGAAATTGAAATTAATTTAAATAAGTTTTTTAGTCCTATATCATTTTGTGCTAACAAAGTCGCATGATAAGGTCTTGAACGTTGGTACGCTTTACCTTGACCCATATAATCATTTAACTGATCATGATATTGAATCTCTTTCTCTGCTGCATCCTTTAATAATTTCATGACTAAATAGCCAGTTGCTTCTGCATCATAGATTGCGCGGTGATGCTGGGTTAATTCAATATCAAACTTCTTACATAATGTATTTAAACGGTGATTTTTTAATTCTGGATACAAAAATCTGGCGAGTTCCAGTGTATCAATTACTGGATTTGTTGCTTGTTCAAGCCCAGCCTTTTTATAGCCAACATTTAAAAAGCCCATATCAAAGCTGGCATTGTGGGCAACGAATATTGCATCCCCGGACCAGTCCTTGAATTTAACCAAGACTTCACTTACTTCTGGAGCCGTTCTTACCATATCATCTGTAATTCCGGTTAAGTCAATAGTTGTTGCACTTAATCGGTGATGAGGATTTGCAAATGATTCAAATCGATCAATGATTTCACCATTTTTTACTTTAACAGCAGCCAACTCAATAATTGTATTATAAACTGCAGATAAACCTGTCGTTTCTACGTCAAATACGACATACGTATCCTCTTCTAAATTACGATGCTGTGAATTATATGCAATTGGGACACCATCATCTACTAAATTTGCTTCGACACCGTAAATCATCTTTATCCCGTTTTTCTTTGCTGCAGAATAAGCTTCTGGGAATGATTGAGCTACCGCATGGTCTGTCAATGCAATGGCTGTATGACCCCATTTTTTTGCTTGGCCAACTAATTGACTAATAGAAGTTACAGCATCCATTTGGCTCATTGGAGAGTGTGCATGCAACTCGACACGTTTTTCTCCTTCTGGTGCAGTGTCTTTTCTTTCGTTCATCGGCTGTATCTCATTAATATCATTTGCCAGCATCACTAAATCTCTAACAAATGTATCATTTTGAATACTTCCACGACAGCGGACCCACATCCCTTTTTTAATACCTTGTAGAAGATGAACATCTTCTTTATCACGTGAAAATACTTTTACTAGTATTGAATCCGTATAGTCTGTAATTTTAAAGGTCAGAAGAGTTCTTCCACTTCGCAATTCCTTTGTTTCTGCAAAGAAAATATATCCTTGGATCGCAATTCTACGTTCTTCATCAAGAATTGAACTGATTTCTTTAAAATCTTCTTCATCTTTGATTGTATATCCGATTGTAATCGGTCCAGAAACAGCATTATTCTGATCCTTTTCCTTCTCTTTCTTTTGCATATCAGCAACAGCTAATAGTGCTCTTTCCTGATCTTCCTGTTGTTTTTTCTCTAAAAACTGTTCGTACTCTTGATTTGAAGCCTCAATCTCTGTTTCAAGTGTGAACATAGGAAAACCGTAGGATTGATAGACATTTCCTAACAATTGACCGTATTTTTTCTTAATCGCAATTGATTCCGTGTCATTTCTTGTCTTGATATGAAGCTTGAGACCATGTTGTGTTGGAAGTTGATTATGCAATAAAGATAGAATAGGCGGTGCGATTCCATCTAATTCTTGTAAGCAAAGCGGCCAATAGGCTTGTACCATTTCTTCAGTCACATGTTGTGATCGTACATGTAATGAGAAAGTCACTGAAGCTATATGTGTGAATTTTGTTCGAAGTTGAGTAGAAAATATCCTCATGACATCTGCTGGAATTACTTTTTCAAAAGAAAATAAGAAATGCCATGCCTTCTTCTCTTTATCAATCATAAGTTTTTCAATACCTGCATTTGCAAAGTGTGCAACTATTGCATCATCGGTTAATTCAAGCTGTTGCAGCAAGACCATAAACCGTTCTTTTTGCTGTGGCGTTAATTCCATCCTCGTTCCCCCTCTTCAGACAGAATGTCTAGTTTCAGCGACTAGAAACTCGAGAATCTTCAACTCCTCCTTCAGAAGCAAAAGAACGCTTCTTTGTCGGAGTATCCAGATTTCTCGTTTCAAGGCAAGTCGCTGCCACATTTCAAATATTTAGGGTACCCCATACTACCCGGGTACCCTTTTCTTTTGTACTATTTATTTTACTACATATTTGTTAATTGTCTCGATAAGATTTTCAATATTTATTTCCAATGTTTCCCCTGTCTTACGAACCTTCACTTCGACAATTCCCTCGCCCGCACGTTTTCCAACTGTGATACGTAGTGGCAGACCAATTAAATCAGAATCTGCAAACTTCACACCTGGGCGTTCGGCACGGTCATCAAATAATACATCATAGCCGCTTTCCTTAAGCGTTACATATAAAGATTCGGAAATTGCTTTCTGTTCTTCGTTCTTCATATTGACAGGGATTAAGTGTAGATCAAATGGTGCAAGATTTGCTGGCCAAATGAGACCATTTTCATCATTTGATTGCTCTGCTACTGCAGATAATGTCCGGGAAATCCCAATACCATAGCAACCCATAATCATTGATTGTGATCTTCCATTTTCATCAAGGAAGGTTGCATTCATTGCCTCACTATAACGTGTTCCAAGCTTAAAGATATGACCTACCTCAATGCCTTCAGCAAATACTATTTTTCCTTGACCATCTGGAGATGGGTCCCCTTCTTGGATAAAGCGAAGGTCTGCATATTGAATACCTGAAAAATCTCGGTCAGGGTTTACATTTATATAATGATAATTCTCTTCATTTGCACCACAAACACCATTCACAACTGAGGCTACAGCATGGTCTGCAATTACTGTGATGTCTTCCGATACTTGAATCGGACCTAATGAACCAACTGTGCAGCCCATAATACGATTGGTGTCCTCTGGATTTGCTAACTCGACAGTTGTAGCCTCAAGTAAGTTCTTCACTTTAATATCGTTTACTTCATGGTCCCCACGTGCTAATACAAGAACAAATTTTTCATCAACTTGGAAAAGTAGTGATTTGATGCATTTTTCCTTTGTAACATTTAGGAAAGCAGCAACCTCTTCAATCGTTTTCTTCTCAACCGTTTCTACTTTTTCTAATTCTTTTACTGACTCGTTGCTTTTTGAATATTCCATAACAACAGGTGCCATTTCAATATTAGCTGCAAATGAAGATGTATCAGAATAAGCGATTGTATCCTCACCAATTTCTGAAAGCACCATGAATTCATGGGTATCCTTTCCACCCATAGCACCGGAATCGGCGATCACGGCACGGAAGTTCAGGCCACAACGAGAGAATATATTAGAGTATGCAGTATACATTTTTTCATATATATCGTGAAGGCTTTCTTGATCAGCATGGAATGAATATGCATCCTTCATGATAAATTCTCGACCACGTAATAATCCGAATCGTGGTCTTTTTTCGTCGCGGAACTTTGTTTGTATTTGATAAAGGGTGATTGGGAGTCTCTTATAGGATTTAATTTCATCGCGAACGAGACTCGTAATAACTTCTTCATGGGTTGGTCCTAATACGAAGTCACGCTCATGACGATCGTGTAGGCGCATTAGTTCTGGACCATAAGAATACCAACGTCCTGATTCCTGCCATAACTCTGCAGGCGTTAATGCAGGCATTAATAGCTCCGCGGCACCTGCACGCTCCATTTCCTCACGGACGATTGTTTCAATTTTTTGTAAAACACGCTTGGCTAATGGAAGGTAACTATAGACCCCACTCGCATTTTGTCTAATAAAACCTGCTCGAATTAAAAGCTGGTGGCTCTTGACTTCGGCATCTGCTGGTACTTCTCGTAGTGTAGGTATAAGCATCATACTTTGTTTCATATCTTGCACCTCATTATAATTTCAGCTTATTTTAATAAATGTTCAAAAGGAGGGTGAATGTGACCACATCGGCTAAGACTCCACTTCCTGTGGCAAAGCCGACACTAACACATCCTGTGCGTCGAAGTTCAAGGCGGTGAAGCTTTGTGTACCGGAACGTATTCAGGTACGAAAAAAGCAAACCAACCTAAAAATTCCGAGCGTCAATTTCATCCGATTTTTTGAACCTTATTTTATAGAAAGAATCTTTGAATATCGTTCCACGTTACAACCAACATTAAAAGCATTAATAAAGCAAAGCCAATAAAATGAACCATTCCTTCTTTTTGCTTATCAATTGGTTTTCCACGAACGGCTTCTAACGCAAAGAACACTAGTCTCCCTCCATCAAGGGCAGGTAATGGTAATAGGTTCACGATTCCAAGGTTAATACTTAGAATTGCGGCCCATTTCATTACATAATAGATTCCAGATTGAACAACTGTATCGGTTGATACATATATTCCAACTGGTCCAGAAAGCATATCAATCGAGAACTGACCAGTAATAAGCTTTCCAAGTCCAAGTAAAATCTCCTTTGTCCACATGAAGGTTTCCATAACCCCATATTTCAAGGAAGGCAGTACTGATTTTTCAACTGGCCCATAAACACCTATGATACCAATAGTTTGGTCCTCAATTTTTTGAGCTTTCGGAGTTACAGGTATATCCAGTAATTCTCCATCACGTTCAACTACAAATCCAATTTCTTCTTCCGGATTTGCGCGAATAATATTTACAATGTCATTCCAGGTAGAAACTTGTTCATTATCAATCTCACGAACAATATCACCTTCATGGAGACCTGCTTGAAGTGCTGCCCCATCCTCAGTTAGCTTTCCGAGAATTGGCTTATCAATAGGCGTACCCTGTAATAAACCAATTGCAATTAAAATGATAAAGGCAAGGACAAAATTCATTGCCGGACCCGCAGCAATTGCCAGTGTCCGTTGCAATAGCGTCTTGGAAGCGAATTGACGATTATATGGAGCAATTTGAGTTTCTAGTCCGTCGACCACATAAAACGCAGTCTCACTAACTTCAAATCTTTTTAAGACCTCGTCCTCTCCATCCTCATAACCCGCAATAAATAGATTATGCTCTAAATCTGCTTCCTCAACCTCAATTACTCTTAAATCTGGATACTTATCCTTATTATTTAAAATAATTTTCTCTACTTTTCCAGCATTATCAAATAACAACCCGATATTATGGCCGGGTTTAATTTCAATCATTTCCGGGTCTTCGCCAGCCATTCTAACATATCCGCCAATAGGAAGGAGACGAATCGTATACAATGTTTCATTTCTTTTAAAGGTAAATACCTTTGGCCCCATCCCTATTGCAAATTCACGACAGAGGATTCCTGCTCGCTTTGCTAAAACGAGATGTCCCAACTCATGAAAAAATACGAGTGCACCAAATATAATGATAAAGGCTATCACAGTCTCCACATATTTAACCACCTTTTGTTAGATTGACTATAAAAAGTGTATCTACATCTTTATTTATTCTCGATTAATCCACGAACATAAGCCCGTGTTTGTTGATCTACCTCTTGGATGATTTCTAAGCTTGGGTGCTGTACAGTATCATGCTTCTCAATTGCTCCCTCAATGATGTCTTCGATTTGTAAAAAAGAGACTTTTCCATTTAAAAACCCTGAAACTGCCTCTTCATTTGCGGCATTTAATACAGTAGGTAAAGTGCCACCTGTTTTTCCGGCATGAAATGCAAATCCAAGACATCTGAATCGATCAAAATCCGGCTTTGAAAAATGTAGTTTACCTATCTCCCAAAGTCGCAGTCTCTCTTTAAATGCAGCCATTGGGAAACGGTCTGGATATGAAAAGGCATATTGAATGGGTACTCTCATATCTGGTGTCCCAAGTTGTGCAATGACACTACTATCATGAAACTCGACCATTGAATGAATGATGCTTTCTTTATGAAGAAGGACCTCAATTTGTTCATATGGAAGATTGAACAACCAATGAGCTTCAATTACTTCTAAACCTTTATTCATCATTGTCGCAGAATCTATTGTAATTTTAGCACCCATTGACCAATTTGGATGATTTAATGCATCTTCAATTGATACATTCTTAAGTTCCTCACGTGTTTGGTCACGGAAACTTCCACCTGAAGCGGTAAGAATGATTTTCTCGATATTTTTTTCTTTTTCGCCTTGAAGACACTGAAAAATAGCCGAATGTTCACTGTCTACTGGTAAAATTGGAACCCCATTCTGTTGTGCTGCATCCATCACTAGATGTCCTGCAGTAACTAATGTTTCCTTATTAGCAAGGGCTATCGTCTTCTTTGCTTCAATTGCTTTTAATGTAGGTAAAAGCCCTACACTTCCTACTACAGAATTTAGGACTATGGTTGCTTCATCGTAAGTAGCCACCTCTATTAATCCTTCATCCCCGTATACAAATCGGATATTACTTGAAAATTCACTTTTCAATGATTCACATGTTTCTTTAGACTTTACAGATACAAGCTTTGGTGAAAACTTTTTAATAATCTTTCGACCAAGAGCAACATTTTCTCCAATTGACATTGCTACAAGCTGTAGTTTTTCAGGATGATTTTCAATTACATCCAATGTTTGCTGCCCAATTGAGCCTGTAGCCCCTAATAAACTTACTTTTTTCACAAACTCACTCCCAATAAACAACCACTACTGAATAATTGCACTTAAGAAATAAAGGATTGGCAGAATGAATATCATACTGTCAAATCTATCTAATATTCCACCATGTCCAGGTAGTAATGTTCCAGAATCTTTCACATTATAATGTCTTTTAAGTGCAGATTCTACTAGATCCCCAATTTGTCCAAAAACAGACACAAACAATGTCACGATAATTAGTGATAAGATGGAATCAAATAAATCTGTAATCATGTTAAAAATGAATGCAAATACAATAGCAGTCACAATACCGCCGACAAAGCCCTCAATGGTCTTATTAGGACTAATTTCCGGCCACAACTTATTTTTACCAAGTTTTCTCCCTACAAAATAGGCCCCTGAATCGGTTGTCCAAATAACAACGAATGCATAAAATATATATGCTAATCCCATCGCTCTTATTTCAATCATATAATAAAAACCAAATCCTATGTACAGAGCTGACAGAATCACAAGGCCAGCATCATCAAAACTGAAGCTATTTTTTGAAATAACAGTATAGGTTAAAATAAATAAAACAATTAGAAGAACTATTTCGATCTTCGTAATTTGAAGGGTCTCAAAAATGTCATTATATTGACTTGGAACTAAAATAACCCATAACAATATAATAGAGATTACACCAGGGATTGATGCAATATTAATTTGCTTCATCCGTAAAAGTTCAAATATAGCAATTGCTCCCATCAAATAGACTAAAATAGTAAACGGGACTCCACCAAAAATAACTATCGGTAGAAAGACTGCTGCTGCAATTATTGCCGTTATTATTCTTTGTTTCATTGTATCATTCCTTTTATTACGGTTTGGTCGTAATGATTATATACCACCAAATCGTCTACCTCTCTTTTGAAATGCATGAATAGCCTCTAATAAATGATGTTCCTTAAAATCAGGCCATAATACATCGGTGAACCAAAATTCAGTGTATGCAAGTTGCCAGAGCATAAAATTACTTAAGCGAATTTCCCCGCTTGTACGAATTAATAAGTCTGGATCTTCTAAACCAGCACTCATTAAATATTGATTAAAAAGATCTTCATCAATCTTTTGGAGGGGGTCTTTCTCACGATAGTCTGAAAGAATTTGATTGACCGCATCCAGGATATCGGCACGGCCACCGTAGTTAAGTGCAAAATTTAATACTAAGCCTGTATTATTCTTCGTCTCATTCACAGCTTTATCGACCGCTTTTTGAGTATGTGCAGGTATCGCATCTTTATTCCCCATGATTCGAACCTGTACATTTTCTTTAATAAGCTCTGGTAGGAATGTGCCCATAAATTCTTGGGGAAGTTTTAATAAATAATTAACCTCATCCTCTGGACGCTTCCAGTTCTCTGTTGAAAATGCGTAGACTGTTAAAGTCTTCACCCCAAGTCTACTTGCAAGCTTAGTTACTCTCTTTACTACTTTCATTCCTTCATGGTGACCAGCAGTGCGTGGCAATGACCGTTTTTTTGCCCATCTCCCATTTCCGTCCATGATAATTGCTATATGGTTAGGTATTGGCCCTTTGACTATTTCTTCTTCAGAAATAGTAACTGGCTCCTTTTTTGTCTTTTTAAATTTTCCAAACATGAACAAGTCCTCCAACACCCGTCTCAATTGAGTTTCACTCATTTTACCAATTGTTTAGTTCGAGGTAACTAATTAGTAGACAGTATTAACAAAAAAACCCCCTGTAAACGTAAGAGGGTCTTTTTACAATATATTGTACATTGAAATGGATTAGACTTCCATGATTTCTTTTTCTTTTTCTTTTGCAACTGAATCAATTTTGTTAATAGATTCATCTGTCAATTTTTGAATATCATCTGTAAGACTACGTAATTCATCCTCAGTGATCTCACCATTCTTTTCAAGCTTTTTCAAATCATCATTACCATCACGACGAACATTTCGAACCGCAACTTTTGACTCTTCTGCATACTTCTTAACAAGCTTGACCAAATCACGACGTCTTTCTTCAGTTAATGGCGGAATTGAAATGCGAATTATCGAGCCATCATTTGTTGGGTTTAAGCCTAAATCAGCCTTTTGAATCGCTTTTTCCATATCTCCTAATACTGATTTGTCATATGGTTGAATAACAAGCATTCTAGCTTCAGGTACATTGATTGAAGCCAGCTGATTAAGAGGTGTTGGTGCACCATAGTAATCAACTGTAACTTTATCAAGTATTGCTGGATTCGCTCTACCAGCTCTTACAGTTGCTAGTTCACGAGACAATGCTTGGACTGCTTTAGACATTTTATCTTTTACTTGATTTAATGTGTTATTTGCCATAAAGTTATTTCCCCCTTACAATTGTTCCGATATTTTCTCCTAGTACGGCACGTTTAATATTTCCTTCTTCCATAATTGAAAAGACAATTAACGGAATATCATTGTCCATGCAAAGTGAAGAGGCAGTGGAATCCATCACAGCTAACCCTTCTTTAATAACATCAAGATAGGTTAATGATTCATATTTCACGGCTGTTTTATCTATAGATGGATCAGCGTTATACACACCATCAACATTATTTTTAGCCATCAAAATAACCTCTGCTTCAATTTCCGCAGCACGTAAAGCAGCAGTTGTATCTGTTGAGAAATAAGGATTTCCTGTGCCCGCGGCAAAAATGACAACTCGCTTCTTCTCAAGATGACGAATCGCTTTTCTTCTTATGTATGGTTCTGCAACTTGTCGCATTTCAATTGATGTTTGGACACGAGTTTGGATTCCTTGATTCTCCAGGCTATCTTGTAACGCTAAGGAATTCATCACTGTTGCAAGCATTCCCATGTAATCAGCATTTGCACGGTCCATTCCCATTTCACTACCAATTTTACCTCTCCAGATGTTTCCGCCACCTACTACTACAGCAACTTCTACTCCAAGTTCAGCAATTTCTTTTACTTGTTTTGCAACAGACTGGATAACAGATGGATTTATACCAAATCCCTGTTCACCCGCTAATGCTTCCCCACTTAATTTTAACACTACACGTCTATATTTGGCACCGCTCATCGAATAAAAAACCTCCATCTTTTAAAGAAAAGTACTAGCGTTTAAATAAAGCCACGCTAAAACTAGACATTTCAAAAAGAGGGAACACATAATGTGTTCCCTGTTATCTTTTTACTTCTTCACTTGGCTCATTACTTCTTCAGCGAAGTTATCTTGACGCTTCTCGATACCTTCTCCAACTTCGTAACGAACGAAGCTCTTCACTGTAGCACCTTTAGACTCGACAAATTTACGAACTTTTTGATCTGGGTCTTTAACAAAACTTTGATCAAGAAGACAAATGTCTTCGAAGAACTTACCAAGACGTCCTTCTACCATTTTAGCTACGATATTTTCAGGCTTACCTTCATTTAATGCTTGTTGTGTTAGCACTTCACGCTCACGCTCAACTTCTTCAGCAGAAACTTGATCACGAGTTACATATTTAGGATTTACAGCAGCAACATGCATTGCAACATCCTTTGCAACATCGCTATCTGAAGTACCACCAAGGACAGTTAGAACACCGATACGTCCACCCATGTGAAGGTACGCACCAAATACATCACCATCTTCTTTTGTTACAACTTCAAAACGACGAAGTGATAGCTTTTCTCCAATTTTTGCGATTGCAGCATTTACATGTTCAGAAACTGATGCACCGTTGTCCATCTTTTGTTCTAGTGCTTCTTCAACGTTTGCTGGCTTTTTCGCTAATAGATGAGCAGCTAATTCTTTTACTAAAGTTTGGAAACCTTCATTTTTTGCAACGAAGTCTGTTTCAGAGTTAACTTCTAAGATAACTGCTTCATTACCTTGAACTTCAATAGAAGTTAAACCTTCTGCAGCGATGCGGTCGCCTTTTTTCGCAGCTTTCGCAATTCCTTTTTCACGAAGGTAATCAATTGCTTTTTCCATATCACCATCAGTTTCTGTAAGAGCCTTCTTACAGTCCATCATTCCTGCTCCTGTTTTTTCACGGAGCTCTTTTACCATTTGTGCAGTAACTGCCATTATGTTTTCCTCCTTAATTGACACTATGTACTATTTGATTTTTACGATTTACACATCGTGTAGACAATCTGTTTCTATTATGACTTAATTCGCTAAAATATATAATTCTTAAAAAAGGTGATAAAAGGCATAACCCTCTTATCACCTTTCGCTCATTAAGCAGATGTTTCTTCACCTTGTTTAGCTTCTAGGATAGCGTCTGCCATTTTTCCTGTTAAAAGCTTAACCGCGCGAATTGCATCATCGTTTGCTGGAATTACATAATCAATTTCATCTGGATCACAGTTCGTATCAACGATACCAACGATTGGGATGTTTAATTTATGTGCTTCTGCAACAGCAATACGCTCTTTACGAGGGTCGATGATGAATAAAGCATCTGGTAATTGCTTCATATCTTTAATTCCGCCTAAGAATTTCTCAAGACGTTCTAATTCTTTCTTAAGACCTACAACTTCTTTCTTAGGTAAAACGTCAAAAGTACCGTCTTCTTGCATTCTTTCGATGTCTTTTAGACGCTTGATACGCTTTTGAATTGTTTCAAAGTTTGTTAATGTACCACCTAACCAGCGTTGGTTAACAAAGTACATTCCAGAACGTTCAGCTTCTTCTTTTACAGAATCTTGAGCTTGCTTTTTTGTACCAACAAAAAGCATTGTTCCACCGTTTCCAGCTAATTCCTTAACGAAATTATAAGCTTCTTCTACCTTCTTAACAGTTTTTTGAAGGTCGATGATGTAGATTCCGTTACGCTCTGTAAAGATGTAACGCTTCATTTTTGGGTTCCAACGGCGAGTTTGGTGACCGAAGTGAACACCAGCTTCAAGCAATTGCTTCATAGAAATTACTGACATGAATAAATCCTCCTAATGGTTTTTTGTCCTCCGTTCACATCATCTTTAAGCAAAACTGTTTGAACAGCACCAATGCTTAAATCTATGAACGTGTGTGATAACACCAAAAATTAATATATCATAATAAAAACTTGCTGGTCAAGAAAAATTAGTAGTTTTGACGAAATTTGTGTAAAAGTTCAATTTCAGTTTGACCTTTATTTAATTTTTTTGCAATATCTTCATATGTGAGTCCAAGTTTGATGAGATGGTCAATGTCTTTAACAAGCAAATCTTCATTCATTTCAATATTGCCTCTTTGTTGGGGTTTAGATTGACTTTCTAATATAGTATTTTTTTCGGTTTCGTTTTGACCTGCATAAGCAGGTAGAAGATCTTGAATTTCCTCAGTTGTTAAATCTGTTTCTTTTATTTGTATCGATTGTGTACTTTTTCCCTCTCGTTCAGAGATATCTTGCTTGTTCGGTGTTTGTTGAACTTGTTGAATTCTATTTAAAAACACTTCATTGTCCTCTTTGATTTCCATTACATACGAAGTGATCACATTTTCAAATTCATTCAGTAAGCGTTCTTGTTTGATTTCAATATCTTTTAATTGAGTCGTTTTTAAATATAAAAGAATAATTAAAAAAAAAGCTAATGCAAGTAAAGCAAAGCAGGTTACGAATAAAATGGTTGTCATTCTAATTCCCTCTATCCCACGAAATCAATGAAATTCCCCTTGTATGGATGTTGTTCTTTTTCTTTTTTTTCAGGGTTTTGAGTCTTATGTGGTGGTTCCGTTGAAAATGTATTTGATGATGAATCCTTATGTATTTGTGCATTTTCTGACTTGTTGTTCTCGTTTACTATAGTACGGTTCCTTTTCTCAATTTTTTCGGTTTCTGCAGAAATGTGGCCTTGCATGTGCTGACCACGCATCATTAGTTGTTCATGAATTTTTCCCACATCTTGTGTCTTAGGGATTGCAACTTGTAATTCAATTAATTTTAGACTCAATTGATTCACTTCTTCCGTTCCCTATTTTTAAGAAATGCGTTGATGGAAATCTCCTTTTTGCTGTACTTAAACTACTAAATACGTAATCTTAATGGATATGTTTTTGTAATATATCCTTCAGTTTAAAAAGAGCTTTTGAGTGAATTTGAGAAATCCTAGAAGTCGATAACCCCATTACCTGTCCAATTTCAGTTAATGTTAGTTCTTCTTTATAAAACAAACTAATAATTAGCTGCTCTTTTTCATTCAATTGTTGAATTACACTAATTAGTTGATTGATCACTTCTTTTTTTACAACGTGTTCTTCTGGTGTTAAAGTAGTATGATCCTTAATTGAGAATGCTGACTTTTCACTGCTCTCGTCATCATGTTGGTAATCGTCCATAGAAAGAACATTTGCAAAGAAGCCTTCATTAATCGTTTGATAAACTTCATCCTCGCTCATTCCAACCTCTTCTGCGATTTCAGGAATTGTAGCATTTCTCATTAAATTTTGTTCTAGCTTTTCAATAGCAGTTTCTACTTTCTTTGTTTTTTCTCTTGAACTTCTTGGTAACCAATCTTCTTTTCTAAGTCCGTCAAGTATTGCACCTCTAATCCGAAAGGAAGCATATGTATCAAATTTCAAATCACGAGAAGGATCGAATTTTTCCAGTGCATCATATAAACCAATCATCCCAAGACTTCTTATATCATCTTTATTTACACTCTTCGGGAGTGTGACAGAGATTCGTTGTACATGATATGAAACGAGTGGCATATATTTCCTGACAAGGGCGTCCCCTGCATCAGTGTCTCGTGAGTCGGTCCATTTCTGCCAATATTCTTGATGATCTGCGGATGATAATCTGGACATTCTACTCCTCCTTTTGTTTATTTGAATGTATTTTATCTTTACCTTCTATATTTCCTTAATACCATGATTGACAGTCCGAATCTTGAGGATGGCTGTTTCAGGGTCAAATTCAATCGTTCGTCCATTATTTCCACCTATATCTGATGCAATAATCGTAATGTTAAAGCGTTTTAGCTCTGCTTTAACTGCTTCAACGTTACGAGGACCAATCCGCATAATGTCACTTGTAGATTGAAATTGGAACATTTGTGCACCGCCTGCGATTTTGGCTTTCAAACTCTGTTCTCGACCGCCAATTTCAATGACTTTTTTTATTAGCTCCTCAATTGCAGTATCGGCATATTTGGCAATATTCATGTTCCCGGCTTTTGTTGAACCAGAACTTGGTAACATGATATGCGCAAGTCCTGCTACCTTTCTTGGTTGATCATAAATCACTACACCTACACAGGAACCCAATCCAGATGTTCGGATTAAGTTTGGTGTAGATATGACATTCATATCAGCTATCCCAACCTTTATAATCTGATTAAGTTCATTCATTTGTTTGAACTCCTAATGCAGTAAATATTTTTCCAAAAGAATCGGGATCTGGCAATAATAGAAAATGCCCATTAATATTATTTTGTTCATGTTTTTCATTCTCACTAATAGCCGTTTCGATAACGATTGCATAATCACTTACTTGAGAAAGTTCGATTAATCCATATCCAATGATCGCACCAACCATATCAATTGAAAAGCCTGGAATTGAAGGATATAAATTTAATTGGGTAAAATCGGATAAAGATGTAAGATAAGAGCCGAACAAGATATTTCCGACTTCTTGTAAAGCAGATATCCCCATGTCACTTTGTTTACTTTCAAATGAGTAGCTCTCGTCGCCTAAGAGATCTTGGATTAGTTTTGTAGCTTGTGGGAGCTGTAAAATAAAAAACATATTTCCCGTTATATCTCCTTCAATTCGAAAAAAGATACCCGCAACAACATTTTCTGCCCCACCGGCAAAATCCATCATTTCATCAAAAGTAACAATTTTTACATTCGGTACCTGCATATCAATTTTTCGATTTAAAAGCTTTGAAAGAGCAGTGGCAGAATGCCCTACTCCGATATTTCCAATCTCTTTTAAAATATCTAAATGAGTAGAATTAATACGTTGAAAAAATGACATACGATTGCCCCTTACTCTTTTCCCTTACGAATATCGGGGGTAAGAACCTTTTCTAAATTTAATAGGATCAATAATCTTTTATCAAGCTTGGCTACACCTTCTAGGTATTCGACCTCTACACTGCCAACAATCTCAGGAGGTGGTTCAATCGAATCAACTGGGATATCCATTACATCATTTGCCGAATCAACAATTAATCCTACTTCAACATCATCTGTAGCAACTATTATTATTCTTGTGCTATTCAAATACTCGGTTTCATCTATACCAAAACGAGTTCTTAAATCAATAATCGGAGTAACAACCCCTCTTAGATTAATCACACCTTTTACAAATGGCTCTGTTCTAGGAACCCGTGTTATATGTTGCAGTTTTTCTATTGAACGTACCTGTGAAACTGGGATTGCATATTCTTCATCCTCGAGTGAAAAAACAATTACCTTTAACACAGTAGCTTGTACAGACATTTTTTTCCTCCTTAAATACTAAAATCAATGCATTTCTATTTGATTAAAGCATTACAATCAATAATGAGGGCAACTTGACCATCACCGAGTATTGTTGCCCCTGAAATTGCAAATACATTTGTTAAATAGTTTCCTAATGATTTTAATACAATCTCTTGTTGTCCTACAAATGTATCAACGATGAGACCAGCTGATTTCTCACCCTTTTTCACAATTAGAATAGAAACGTCTTCATCATCTTCAGTAATTGTTGGAACCTCAAAAATATCTTTCAAGTTTACCAATGGGACAACTTTACCTCTATAATCAATTACCCTCTGATTGTGCGCATAAAGAATTTCACTTTTCTTAATGATGGCTGTTTCAATAATAGAAGAAAGTGGGATTGCATACTTTTCATTCTGAATCGTAACGAGCATTACAGAGATGATCGATAAAGTGAGTGGTAACTGTATAGAAAATGTTGAACCTCTACTAATTTCAGAATGAATAGTGATTGACCCACCTAATGACTCAATCGTATTTTTCACAACATCTAGACCAACGCCGCGACCTGAGACGTCTGAAATTTGTTCAGCAGTTGAAAAACCAGAAGAAAAAATAAAATCAAATACTTGACTATCAGTTAGAGATTCAACCGTTTTTTCTTCAATCAGTCCTTTGTTAACTGCCTTTTGGATAATTTTTTCTCTACTAATTCCAGCACCGTCGTCTTCTATTTCGATAAATACATGATTTCCGCTATGGTAAGCACGTAAAATGACAGTACCCTCTTCTGTTTTTCCATTTTGCATTCTAATTTCTGGTGTTTCAATACCATGATCAAGTGCATTTCGTAATAGATGCACCAGTGGATCACCAATCTCATCAATTACAGTACGATCTAGTTCCGTTTCTGCACCAATAATTTGAAGATTAATTTTCTTATGTAAGTCCTTCGCTAATTGACGAACCATACGAGGAAAACGGTTAAAAACAGTCTCGACTGGAACCATTCTCATTGTCAAAATAATATTTTGTAAATCTCCAGATATTCTTGACATTCTCTCAACAGTTTCGTTTAACTCTGAATGTTTCAATTCATGAGAGAGCTGTTCTAAGCGCCCTCTATCAATGACTAGCTCTTCAAATAAGTTCATTAGAGTATCAAGTTTTTCAATATTTACTCTGATTGTTTTTTGATTCCCAACATACTTGCTGGTCGATTTTGAAGATAGATTTTCCTCTTTATCGTTCATTTGTTTCTGTTGGGGAGCAAGTGTTGAAGCAACTTCAGCCTGTGCCTGTATTTGTTCATGTACTTGAGTCTTATTTGAATCATTGTAAAAATTATTAACAATTACCTTGTTTATTTCAGATACTTTGTTTATTTGTTTTTCGATATTTTCGGATGTTTCCATGGAAACTACCGTTACATGAAATTCACTATCAAATTGTTCTTCCTCCAGCTGGCCGACTGATGGAAATGACTTAATGATTTCACCGACTTGTTCAAGAACCTCAAACACCATGAAAACTCGTGCAGCTTTTAATAAACAGTCATCACGAAGTTGAATCGTTATTTCATAACAATTAAAACCTTGTTCTTTTGATTGTTGGATAACCGTCAGTTCAAAATCATCATAGTTAGTTATAGATGCAGTAGGTTCATCAACATTATTTTGTTCACCAGTAGTTTCTTCTGCAGCTGTTTTATATCCACTTTCTACATTTTTAAGTGATAAAACAACATCTGTAACATCCTTTTTTCCATCACCACCCTCAGCAATGGAAAAAATCATTTCCTCTAGATAATCAACTGACTTAAAAACAACATCCAAGAGAGATGGGGTTACTTTTATTTTCAAATTACGAATACCATCTAGAACATTTTCCATCTGATGCGTAAGACTCGCCAGATCTTCATATCCCATGGTAGCTGACATCCCCTTCAATGTATGGGCAGAACGGAAAATTTCGTTGACAATCGCAATATTTTCAGGCTCTTTTTCCAACTTTAGTAAATTTTCATTACATGCCTGGAGATGCTCTTTACTTTCTTCAATAAATACCTCTAAATATTGATCCATTTCCATTTATCAAAACCCCTTTACTTATGAAAGGCTAAGTACCGTCCTCGCTATATCCTCTAAATTTTCAACTTTATCAACTAAATTTGTTTCAATAGCAGCCTTTGGCATCCCGAACACAATTGAAGTTTCCTTCGATTCTGCTATCGAAACAACTTGTCCAGTCTGTTTTAGTTTTATCAATCCACTTGAACCGTCCGTTCCCATTCCTGTCATGATAATAGAAATTGTTTGAATCCCCTTAATTTCACTAATTGATTCAAATAGGACATCAACAGATGGTCTGTGTCCATTCCGTATTTCACTCTCATCAATATTTACAGCCAGCATTGTGCCAATCTTTTTTATTTTCATATGATAACCACCAGGTGCAATATAAGCTGTCCCAGCCTTTAACATTTCCCCATCTTCAGCTTCCTTAACGGTAATATTACATAAACCGTTGAGCCTATTGGCTAAAGATTTAGTAAAACCCGCTGGCATGTGCTGAACAATAACAATTGGTGCTGAATAATTTTTCGGAAACTGTGGGAGCACCTGTTGCAAAGCCCGAGGTCCCCCTGTTGAAGCACCTATGCAAACAATTTTATTCATATTTTTATTTGGTTCTAGGTCTATTTTACTACATTCTACTATTCTAGTATTTGACTTTTCTTGTATTTTTATTGGACTTTTAAGTAAGGTTACGTTCACTTTTCCAGCATTTAGTACTTTTGTAACAATCTCATTTTTTATCAGGTGGAGATTAATAGAAATAGGTCCTGATGGTTTTTGAATAAAATCAACAGCCCCATTTTGTATTGCAAGTAATGTTTTGTCTGTTCCTTCTATTGTTGTGCTTGAAAGCATTACAACAGGACGGGGATGTTTATTCATAATCCGTTGTAATGCTTCAATTCCGTTCATTTCAGGCATTTCAACATCCATAGTTATAACATCTGGGTTGAGTATTTCAATTTTGTTTAGGGCATCGATTCCATTTCTCGCTGTTCCGATAACGTTAATTCTTGAATCTTCTTGAAGGAAATTTGAAATAAGCTTCCTCATAAATGCTGAATCGTCTACAATAAGAACATTAATCTTTGTCATCGCTAAACTCCTATCTACCACGTACGAAAAAACGTTGTAACTTTGATATAAAGGAGGTATGTTGATTTTTCTCCTGACTTTTTTCAGTACCAAGATAACTTTTGCAAATATCAAGTAAATTTTTGCTAATTATTGCATTAGGGGCATATAGTAAAAATGGTTCCTGGTGACTGACTGCCTTTTGGACGGTTTTGTCATCAAGTAATACTCCTAGTAGTTTAATTTCTTTTATTAAAAATTGTAGAACAGCTTGTTTTAATCTTTTTAAGGTTTGCATTCCTTCAGATTCATTATCAGCTCGATTCACAATCAAATACATAGGAATCGACTGATCAAATAAACAGATATATTTAATGACTGAGTATGCATCTGTAATAGAGGTTGGCTCAGGTGTGGTAATGACAAATATTTCGTCCATTGCCATAAGAAATTTAACACTTTCCTCGGACATACCAGCGCCCATATCAAAAATAATGTAGTCATAATCATGTAGTACGGATTGCAATTGGTTTATTAAATACTGAGATTTGCTTTCATCCAGCTTAAAAAGCGAAGGTAAGCCATTGCCTCCCGCAATATAGTCAATGCCTTCCGGACCTTTAATAAGCAGATCTGTTATTGATAGATTTTTTTCAAATAAGTCTACAATCGTATGGTGGGCTGTTATCCCCATCAAGATATCAATATTCCCCATTCCAATATCCATATCAAACAACAAAGCCTTCTTGCCAAATTGTGATAGGGCAATGGAAAAATTTAATGAAAAATTGGATTTACCAACTCCACCTTTTCCACTGATTATAGCTATTGTCTTCGGTTGGTCTTGTTCGTTATTCATCGATCCTAGTTTGTTACGAAGAGCTGTAGCTTGGTCTATCATGATTCATCAACTCCAAGGATAGTATTAGTTATTAGAGTTGGCGTAGCCACGACAATGTCATCTGGCACATTTTGACCATTCGTTAGATATGCGACACCGATACCAGAATCAGCAATTAAATTCACCATCGCTCCATAGTTTGCCGTTTCATCCATTTTTGTAAATATAAATTTGGATATTGCAATTTTGGAAAACTGTTCATAAATTACTTTCATGTCACTCATTTTGGATGTTAGTGAAAGCACTAAAAATGTTTCCATATCATTTGAAAAATGGATTAAATTATTTAAATCATCAATATATTTTTCATTACGAAAGTTCCTGCCTGCAGTATCAATGAATATAACATCATAATCCTTAAAGGCTTCCTTTGCTTTTTTAAAATCATCAAAAGAATAACAAACCTCAACAGGAGCACTAAGGATTTTTGCATATGTTTTTAGTTGCTCAATCGCAGCAATTCGAAATGTATCCGTTGTAATGAAGGCAATTTTCTTTTTGTCCTTCAACATGCTGTCCGCTGCAATTTTAGCAATGGTCGTTGTTTTTCCAACACCTGTTGGACCAACAACATTAATATATTTTTTTTGAAAGGTTAAGCCACCGTATTCAACTCCGGAAATGATGGAAGCCAAACATTCCTTCGTCCATCCCTTGACTTCTCCAAATGATGCATTTTCTGTTTTCAAATACCACTTCTCCATTAAAGTAGACATAACTTTTTTTCGAATGGATGGATTTATTTCTTGATGAGCCAGCAATTGATTTATTTCCTGTAAGGGGGCTGGATAAGGACTACTATCAACAGATATTGCTTTTATCGCGACCCTTAGTTCTTTCATTTCTTTTACAAGATCTGGTGTCGACTCTGATCGATCCTTTACCTGTTGTGTATTTACAGGTTTGGCAACCTCTTGTTTAATTGGGATTGGTTCAGATTTTATATCAATAACCGTTGGTTTTTTATTCTTTTCTTTCGGTTTCATTGTTTGAGTCTTAGGGACTTGAGAATCAATAGCTGCTATCACTTCAAAATTCTTTTTTCGAAAAAGGCCGAAAACCCCCTTCGTTTGAACAACCTTTGAGTTTAAGATGACCGCATCACTACCTAATTCAGCACGAATCATTTTCATTGCTTCTGGCATAGAAGTAGCAATATATTTTTTTACCTTCAATCTATATTCACCACCCCAACACTTTGAACTTCAACATTTGCCTCAAGCTCGTTATAAGAAAGTACAGGAACTTGTGGAAAATATCGTTCAATTAATTGTCTCACATACATTCTGACCGCAGGAGAACATAGTAAAATCGGAGATTGTTCTTGTATACTAACACTTTCGATTTGTTTTGCTATCGCTTCAATAATGGATTGTGACACATTTGGATCAATTGACAGATAGTTTCCATGTTCTGTTTGTTGAACACCATCAGCGACAAACTTTTCAACTCTTCCTGATAAAGTTACAACTTTCATTGTTTCACCTTGAACAATGTGTTGATTTGTTATTTGTCTGGCTAGTGATTGTCTCACGTATTCCGTTAATAAATCCGTATCAGTTGTCATTCGTCCAAAATCTGCGAGTGTTTCAAAGATGATAGGCAGATTTCGAATTGACACATTTTCTTTAAGTAACTTAGCTAATACCTTTTGAACATCTCCTACTGCTAGTGGATTTGGCGTGACCTCTTCTACTAAAATTGGGTATGATTCTTTTAGATGATCAATCAGTTGCTTTGTCTCTTGTCTTCCCAGTAACTCATGGGCATTCCTTCGAATTACTTCGGTGATATGTGTTGACACAACAGATGGAGGATCAACGACCGTATAACCTAGCATTTCTGCCTGGTCTTTCATATCCTCAGCTATCCATTTTGCCGGTAATCCAAAAGAGGGCTCAATTGTATCGATTCCCTCAATCGAATCATCCTCATAACCTGGGCTCATCGCTAAGAAATGATCAAGTAAAAGTTCCCCTCTTGCCATTTCACTACCTTTTATTTTCAGACGATATTCGTTTGGCTGTAATTGAATATTATCCCTTATTCTAACGACTGGGATGACTAACCCCAACTCAATCGCCAATTGTCTACGGATCATCACGATTCTGTCCAATATATCTCCACCTTGGTTTGTATCAGCCAATGGTATCAATCCATAACCGAACTCAAACTCAATGGGGTCTACATTTAACAGACTCACGACGCTTTCTGGACTTTTTAAGTCCTCTACTTGTACTTCTTCTTCGGTGTCAGGCTCTAATTGAGTCTCCTGATCCTTACTTTTAGAAATCATATAGGCGCCAATCGCTAAACAACTTGAGATTGAAATTGTTAAAAAATCATGGATTGGAGTAAACAATCCTAAAAGGAAAATCGTTCCTGCAGTCACATATAGCATCTTTGGAAAAGCAAATAATTGCTTTGTAATATCTGTCCCTAAATTTCCTTCAGACGCAGCACGAGTAACCACAATCCCTGTCGCTGTTGAAATTAATAATGCAGGAATCTGGCTGACAATTCCGTCCCCTACAGTTAACAGGGTAAATTTAGAAAGCGCCTCTTGGAAACCCAAGCCATGTTGTGTCATCCCGATGATAAATCCAAAAATTAAGTTGATAAGAACAATAATAATACCAGCTATTGCATCTCCCTTTACGAACTTACTTGCCCCGTCCATTGCCCCGTAAAAATCAGCTTCTCTACTTACTTTATCACGGCGCTCGCGGGCCTCAGTATCAGAAATCATACCAGCATTTAAATCAGCATCTATACTCATTTGTTTCCCTGGCATTGCATCTAATGTAAAGCGCGCAGCAACCTCAGAAACACGTTCAGAACCTTTTGTAATTACAACAAATTGAATAATAACAAGGATTAAAAAGACAACAAATCCGACAACCACATTCCCACCAACTACAAAGGTACCAAAGGTGTGCACTACCCCACCAGCATCCCCTTTAGCGAGTATTGATCTAGTTGTAGAAACGTTTAACCCTAATCTAAATAAGGTCAAAAGAAGTAATAAAGAAGGGAAAATTGAAAATTGAAGTGGTTCCTGCATATTCATTGAAGTTAAAAGAACTAACAATGCAAGAGAAATATTAACAATAATTAAAATGCTTAGCATCCAAGATGGAAATGGAATAATTAGCATCGCAACTATTAAGATTACACTTAATAAAACTGATAAATCTCTTGCTCGCATTGTTTTCTCTCCTTTAAGTCAAAAAACACATAAGTGATGAGGAATTAGTAAAAATCTCTTAAAAATCGTTTATATCTTTTCTTTCAATCGGTATACATAGGCAAGAATTTCCGCTACCGCTTTAAAATACTCTTCTGGTATCGCATCCCCAATATTTGTCCCTGCATATAGGGCTCTTGCGAGAGGACGGTTTTCGATGGTCGTGATTTCATGCTCGTTTGCAATTTCCTTAATTCGCCCCGCAACAAAATCTACACCCTTTGCAACTACAAAGGGAGCATCCATTTTTGATTCATCATATTTTAAAGCAATTGCATAATGAGTTGGGTTTGTAATAATGACATCTGCCTTTGGCACTTCTTGCATCATTCGACTCATTGCCATTTCACGTTGTTTTTGCTTTATTTTTGATTTAATCAGAGGGTCTCCTTCTGTCTTCTTATATTCATCTTTAATATCCTGCTTAGACATCCTTATGTTTTTTTCATAATCAAAACGTTGATAAAGATAGTCTAAGAACGATAAGAATAAAAGTGCTCCTCCCGCAAATAACCCCATCTGGACTGTTAGTTTGGCAAGAACAACTAGAGCTGCTCCAACGGTTTTCTGTGACAAGGACAAAATATCTTCCAAACGGAACCAAAGAATCGAAATCGTAACGCCACCTACGATCACGATTTTTAAAATTGATTTAAGCATCTCAACAAGCGCACGTATCGAATAAATTCGTTTAAATCCTTGAATCGGATCAAGCTTATTTAACTTCGTTTGAATCGCTTCTGTTGAAAATAAAAAACCAACCTGCATAAGGTTCGCTGCAATTCCAACGATAAGGGCAATTATCATAATCGGTGCTAATATAATTGCAGCCTCTAAAGATAGTTCAATAAAAATTTCCTGAACACTTTGTTCAGTCGGTGAAATCAATAAATAATGGCTAAAAGAATGATTTAAAAAGGTTAATATTCGATCTAAAATGAATCCACCAAAAACAAGCAGTGTAAAAAAGATCGAAATTAGTAGTAGTGCGGTATTAATATCTGCACTCTTTGCAACCTGACCCTTTTTTCTTGTTTCTTGACGTTTTTTAGGAGTGGCTTTTTCTGTTTTTTCACCTGCAAAAAATTGCAGATCAAGACGAACAAAATACATCTAGCTTCCTCCTAATAGTTCCATTAAACCTCGCATCGTAAATACCATATTGTCTACCAGGTTTCCAACGAGCATAAAAATCATCGTCATCGCGATAAATAATACAACAAAACTAACCCCAATTTTTAATGGAAGACCTACAACAAATACATTTAATTGTGGGACTGTTCTCGCCACTATACCTAGAGCAATATCTACTAAAAATAAGGCACCAACGACTGGCATTGACATTTGAAATGCTATTATAAACATTGTTCCAAAAGCTTTAATAACAAATTCGACTATATTTTCATCACCAAATGGGAGAGTTGATTGTTCCATTGGGATAAATTCATAGCTATAAAAAATTCCATCCAACAATAAATGATGGCCATTAATTGCCAATAAAAAGAGGAGTGCAAACGTATATAAATATTGTCCCATCAATGGACTTTGCGCCCCTGTATGTGGATCAATAACATTGGCGATGGCAAACCCCATCTGAAAATCGATAAAGCCCCCTGCAATTTGAATCGCAGCGAAAATCATATAAGCTGTTAACCCAATTAAGAGACCCACCATAGCCTCTTTGAGAATTAACATGATAAAATAGCCATCAATCTGGAGAATTGGTTTTTCCATAGATAGGAACATAACCCATGCAATAAAGAAAGCAATTCCGATTCGATGTAATGCCGGCAAAGTCCGATATGAAAACAAAGGCATCGTTACAAAAAAACTCGTTACCCTCACTAATACAAGTAAAAAGGCAGGAAAATAGGTATATATCTCTGTCATTTTTTAACCTACAAATCTTGTTAAATTACTAAAAATATCATGCGTATATGCGAGCATCTTTGAAAGCATCCACGGTCCAAAAAATACCAACCCGACTAGCACGGCTATAATTTTAGGGATAAATGCCAGGGTTTGCTCCTGAATTTGTGTTGTGGCCTGGAACACACTAACAATCAACCCAACAACTAAAGCCACTAATAAAAGTGGACCACAAATCATTAAGGTCGTATATACACCTTTTTCTGCTAATGAAATAACTGCTTCAGGACTCAAACTGTTCACCCACTCTTAGAAGGTCTGTAATAAGGATTTAACAATTAAATACCATCCGTCCACGAGGACAAATAATAGTATTTTAAACGGCAAAGAAATCATTACTGGCGGTAGCATCATCATCCCCATAGACATAAGGATACTTGCAACAACCATATCGATCACAAGGAACGGAATAAAAATCATAAAACCAATTTGAAACGCTGTTTTAAGCTCACTTATCGCAAAAGCCGGTACCAAAGCAGTTAAGGGAATATCCTCAATCGTTTCCGGCCTATCAGCTCCTGAGTAATTTAAAAATAACTCCAAATCCTTTTGCCGGGTATGTACACTCATAAATTCCTTGAACGGTAACGAGGCACGATTATAGGCTTCCTCTAAATTAATGTCCTCATTAAACAGAGGGGTTAAGGCTTGTTCATTGACCTCACTTAATGTCGGCGCCATCACAAAGAAAGTTAAAAACAATGCCAGACCAATCAGTACCTGATTTGGAGGCATTTGTTGTGTCCCAAGTGAAGTTCGAACAAATGACAACACAACAATTATCCTCGTGAAACTCGTCATTAAGATCAAAATACTAGGACCTAGTGAAAGAACAGTCAATAGAAGTAAAAGTTTAACTGATGTCGACACATTTTCGGGGGCACTAGTATTAAAAAACTCCATAAATTCATTCATTCTTTACTAGACTCCTTATTTTCAAGTTGCTCGACAATTTTCTTTCTCCCTTGTTTTAATTCTGATAGTTGCTTTTGTAACAACGAGGAAAAATGACCTTGGTCCCCATCTTTGACTTCTTTTCTTTTTTGAATCATCCGGTTAAGGAGATCTCTAGGCTGAATCATGGAATCCAATGATGCATTATGCTGTTCCAAAATTTCATTAATTTCATCCGTGTCTTCGATCTCTTTAAGAAGCTGAACGGTATCTCCAACCCCCACTACTAGAATCCGCTCCCCAACCTTCACAATCTGAATGGATCGGTTTGTACCTAAACTTGTTCCACCTAGATTTTCAATGAACCTATGCTGATTAAACATGCGATTTCTTTTATTGACAAATTTTAATAATAAGTAAATGAGTGCAATGACAAATAACGTTGTAAAGATCATTTTAATAAAATCGCCTGCTGTTAGTTCACTGACAGGTTCTGCGGTTTCAATAGCGTCCGTTTCCTGCTCTTTATCTACTTGTTTTTCTTGATTTTCAAGTACATCACTTACACTTCTATCAATATGACCTTCTTCAGCTTGAACAGGAAAAGTGACAAGCAAGGCATGAAAGAAGATAAGTGCAAGAATAACTTTTTTAATATATTTCAATTTTGTTGCCACTCTCCTGAATAAATAGAATTACAAGTCTCGATTTAGGTGCTACATTATTCGGTTAGTTATTGCTAACTTAGCGTTTTGCTGATAGCTTCAATCACACGGTCTGCTTGAAATGGCTTTACAATAAAATCCTTCGCACCCGCTTGAATGGCATCAATAACCATGGCTTGTTGACCCATAGCCGAACACATAATAACTTTTGCATTTGGATTTATTTTTTTAATTTCTTTAAGTGCTGTAATTCCATCCATTTCTGGCATAGTTATATCCATTGTTACTAGGTCTGGTTGGGTTTCTTTATACTTTTCAACAGCTTGTGCCCCATCAGCTGCTTCTGCTACGACTTCGTATCCATTTTTAGTTAGGATGTCCTTAATCATCATTCTCATAAATGCTGCATCATCTACAATAAGAATTCTGTTTGCCATTAGAATAGCCCCCTACTATTAATTCAATTTTTTTATTCGATCACTTTGGCTAATAATATCGGTGATCCTAACACCAAAGTTTTCTTCAATAACAACAACTTCACCTTGAGCGATAAGTTTTCCATTTACTAAAACATCTACCGGCTCTCCTGCGAGCTTATCCAACTCAATTATAGAACCAGCAGACAATTCAAGAATTTCTTTTATAGACCGTTTGGTCCTACCTAATTCGACCGTAACTTGAAGTGGAATATCGAGTAACATGTTTAGGTTTCTAGATTCAGATTCTTGTAAATGGATCGATTCAAATTCAGAGAAAACCGCAGGTTGGATTTCAGGTTGTTTCGCCTGGAATCCTCCTAGATGTTGCGGGCCACTGTTTGAAATAGGCTGGTTATATTCAGATTGTTGAACCTGCTGAGTCGGTTGATATGATGTATTTTGTACCGCACGGTGATTAGTAATATTTTGATTCTGCATTAACATCTCTTCGTCAACATGGGAAGACGATTGTTCAATTGTTGGGGCTACCAACTCTGCCTGTGGGGAGAGAAGTTCACCAACAAGGTCTTTTCCAAATTGAACTGGCACAAGCTGCATGATTGTGGAATCAATTAGTTCACCAATTTTTAATCGAAATGATATTTTCACTAAGATATCATCAAGTCGAAGATTTTCTACACCATTGCTATTACTCATGTCAAGCATATCAATACTAGGTGGAGAAATATCAATTTTCTTACTAAATACAGTTGACATTGAAGTCGCAGCAGAACCCATCATTTGATTCATCGCCTCTTGAACAGCACTTAATTGAAGTTCTCCTAGGTTTGTTGGTGCTGCAAGTCCGCTTCCACCAAGCATCAAATCAGCAATAATTGATGCATCACTTTGTTTAATGACTAATAGATTTGTTCCTGTAAAACCAGCTGTATAGTTTACATAGACCGTTACACATGGGTGTGGAAACTCATCCGCGAGTTGAGAACTTTGAATAAGCGTTACATTTGGAGTAGTAATTTCAACCTTTTGATTGAGTAGTGTAGAAAGAGCCGTTGCCGAACTCCCGAAAGATATGTTCCCAATTTCCCCGAGTGCGTCCTGTTCAATTAAAGATAAAAAATCCTCGATAAGGGGTTTATTTTTGTCTGCTACCGGTTCATTGTCTAAGTCAGCTGTACCTTTAAGTAATGCATCAATTTCATCTTGAGATAGCATATTACCATTATTCATCTTCACTGCCCCCCTCTTTTATTTCCATTAGGATTTGAATGGCTTGTTTCTTATTTACCTTACCAACCTGCGCATGAAATTTCGGGATACCTTCAATTTTTACATCAATTGGGTGTTCAATCATATTGTCAAGCTGGATTGTATCGCCAACGTCTAATAATAAAAACTCCTGGATCGCAATATTGGCTGTACCTAATTCTGCTATAATTGGTAGTTTAGTGTCTTTCAGATTGCTTTTTATTGTGGCCAGTTCCTCTGTATTCCGTTCTTTTCTAGGAGCCGTTTGCATCCAGTAATGCGCTGATAGTTTAGGAATAATTGGCTCAAGAATCACATGGGGAATACAAATATTTATCATCCCACTAGTCTCACCAATTTGAGTATTAAGTGAGATAACAACAACCGTTTCATTTGGAGAAACCATTTGAAGGAACTGTGGATTTACTTCAAAATCAGTTAAAAATGGGTCAACTTCTACTAAATTAGCCCATGCTTCCCTAGCTTGTTCAAATGCTTTTTCGAACATATTGCTCATAATTTTTGTTTCTATTTCAGTTAGACTGTCGATCTTATTTAGTCCTGTTCCTTTACCTCCAAGTACTCGATCGAGCATGGCATATGCAATATTAGGGTTTACTTCTAGTAATACTCGCCCTTCGAGTGGAGGCATTTCAAACACATTTAATATGGTCATTTTTGGAATCGAACGTATGAATTCTTCATATGGTACCTGATCTGCTGTTCCTACTGTGATTTGTACATACGTTCGAAGTTGAGCTGAAAAATAGGTTGTTAATAATCGTGCAAAATTTTCATGTATTCGGGTGATACTTCGAATCTGATCCTTTGAGAATCGAAGTGCCCTCTTAAAATCATATACTCTAACTCGGCGCTCACTTTCTTCTTTCTTTAGTTCTTCCGGATTCATTTCACCAGTTGACAGGGCTGAAAGTAAAGCATCTATTTCACTTTGAGATAATATTTCACCAGGCAAGGTTCCACCTCCGCTCATTAGGTCATTTAATTAAATTGGTTACTGCGGAAGAAAGGATGTCGCATAGACTTTAACGACAGTACCATCTTGCATTAATTCATTTATTCGGTCCTTTAATCTATTTTCAAGATTCACGATTCCTTCTTCACCCTTAAATTCTTCAGAAGTCATATTGGAAAGTTCCTTAATAATGATGTTGCTTACTTGGAACTCTCGTTTCTCCAATTCTTCTTTGCCTTTTTTTCCATCTGTTTGAATATTAAAGGATATACGGATATAATCATCACTTAATAGTTTTGTTGTGATTTCTGGAATTTCTACAGTCGCTTTAAGTACCTGATCAATCGATGGTTCCTTTTCACCTTCACCCGCTGCAACCTTCGTTAGAATGACAAATGCAGTGGTACCGACTAATGTTATCGTACTTAATATGATGACCATTACTACAAGAAGTTTATTTTTCATAGCACCCTATCCTCCCCAAGCATTAACGAAGGCCAAGTACATTTATTTTTTGATAAAATTCATGAACCTTCACATGTACATCTTCTTCTGTTTCTTTGACAACAAACTTTTTACCATTTGTTAAGGTAATGGTTGTATCAGGAAAGGATTCAACCTGTTCAATATATAATGCATTTAATGTAAACTTTTTATCATTTAATTTCGTTAAAGTAATCACTTTTCATCGGGGTTTTAGTGTTGTCTAAAACCCCTTACCCCCTTAACGTTTTAGGTTTACAAGCTCTTGAAGGATTTCATCGGATGTGGTGATGATACGAGTGTTCGCTTGGAATCCACGTTGTGCAACAATCATTTCTGTAAATTCTTCAGAAAGGTCAACATTTGACATCTCAAGAGCACCAGCCATTAATTTTCCACTTCCCCCATTTCCAGCTGTTACTGCTGTAGGTGTTCCCGAGTTTAGTGTTTCAATAAACAGGTTATCCCCAAACTTTTCGAGACCATCAGGATTCGCAAAAATGCTAATTTCTAATGTTCCTGCTGTTTGTAAACTACCGGTATTGTCTACGTAACTTACTACACCAGCTGAATCAATACTAAAACTTTGGGCATCCGAAGGTATTGTAATATCTGGCACAACATTTAGTCCGCTGCCATTTACTAATTTACCAGTTTCGTCTAAATAGAAATTACCTGCTCTAGTATAGAAGTCATTTGTACCATCAGATACAGTAAAATAACCAGATCCGGAAATAGCTAAATCAAGTGGTCGGTTAGTAGATTGGATACTTCCTTGTGTAGAAATAGTATCAATTGTAGATAATGTAGAACCTAAACCAACCTGCTTTGGATTCACACCACCTCTTACACCGTCATTTGCTTTTGCACCTTGAATCGTTTGACTCATCATATCGGAAAAAACTGCTCTTCCCTTCTTGAATCCGTAAGTATTGACGTTAGCGATGTTATTACCAATTACATCTAGTTTAGTTTGAAAGTTTTTCATACCGCTGATTCCTGAATACATTGAACGTAACATTTTATTTTCCCCTTTCAATTAAGGTGGCGTCTATCGGTCGGCACACCCCGGCTTCCTGTTAAGGTCCAGCCTGATAAATGATTAATCTAAAATAATGGTTCCATTAATATTGGTAAATATCTGAGAATTTGCTTCATCACGATTCATTGCAGTGATAACTGTATTATTTGGGACATTTACAATTAATGCTGCATTTTTAGTCACGACCAAAGAATCTTGAATTCCCTTTGTTTTTGCTTCTAAGATTTTTGTTTGGATTTCTTTCCATTTAGAATCTTGAATGTTAATGTTTCTTTCATCCAATCTTTTTTGTGCGTGTTTACTTATTACTAGTTCTGACTCTTTTGCGAGAGTATCTTTAAAAGAAATGGAAGGCTGCTTTCTATGCTGCACTTTATTCCGTGTTGTTAATGACAAGGGATGATTTTGTATTTGCAGAATACGATGATCCATCTTAACACCTCCTATTCTTCCTCGTTAGAAGGTTCCTTCACTTTTAAAATTTCATCACTATAAATCTTAGTTCCGTCCTTTAACTCTAGCTCAATATACCCTGATTTTTGTGATACAGATGTTACAATTCCTTGCCCTTTATTGATGATTTCATTTCCATTCTCATCCTCAGTTTTAAAACTGTATTCAACTTCTTTCCCAATCATAGAGCTATATTTTAAAAGCTGTTCACCCTTCTGGCTAGTCACGAATTTCTCTAAAGTACTATTCATATTTGTCATTTGTTCAAGCGAGGTAAAGGTCGCCATTTGAGCAATAAAATCCTTATCTTCCATTGGATTCATTGGATCTTGGTTTTGAAGCTGTGTCATTAATATCTTTAAGAAATCATCTTTTCCTAAAATATCATTACCCGTTTTTCTTTCTTGCTTTAAATTTGAAAGGTAAAGACTCGAATCTATTTTTGTAGTCACATTCATCACCACCTAAATTTTAATATTGACAAGCTCATCCAATAGAGCAGTTGTAAAGGAAGAAACATCCTCATTTTGTTCTTGATTATTTTGTTCCTTCTGTTGTCTTCCTGATTGCTGACCATGTTGTTCATTTTCTCTTTGCAGATTTCTTTCAGTTTGATACTGAAGCTGTGTTGAAACTTCAATTTTTTCGACTGAAATGTTTTGTGCTAAGAAAGAGTGTTTTAGGTTTGTTAACTGTGACTCTACTAATTCCTTTGCTTGACTCGTTGAAGCCAAAATTTTTGCAATCATACCTGCTTCACTTTGAAGAATTTCAATTCGTAGTGAACCAAGATGTTCAGGATATAAGTTAATTAATAATTTTTGTTGCCCGCCACTATTCAAAAAGTTGCTTCTTGCTAGGATATTCTGAAACTGCTTTATGAATTGTTGCTGATTCGGTAACGGTTTACTCGTTTGTTCAACGTTTATTGTAAATTGCTCAGCCCTAGAAATATGATTGGAGCTCAAATCAGCTACAGAAATGGCTTCTCTTGAATTTCCTATAACTTGGTGTGTACTTGCTTGTTGTATAGACTTACCAGCCGTATCAGCCTGTGTCGTTTCAATCCCTTTTGGTGCCGAAAAATATCTCGAATGTACAGTTTGCAGGTAGTGAAGACGGGACTGAGATTCTGTCCTTGGCTTCTCGACTAAAGAAGTCTTGTTTTCTAGCGACTGCATCAACTCTTGGATAAGCTTAATTGCC
The DNA here is from genome assembly GCF_059759275.1 of Ferdinandcohnia sp. GQ5. Classification (NCBI taxonomy): domain Bacteria; kingdom Bacillati; phylum Bacillota; class Bacilli; order Caryophanales; family Bacillaceae; genus Ferdinandcohnia; species Ferdinandcohnia sp. GQ5. Next base: position 190,166 of record NZ_JCAXEW010000006.1, on the reverse strand, counting down.
TTTAAATCGGTTAAGTCCTTCGAAACTTGAGGACTTGTAGTCAATTCCTCGTTAGAAGCTATCTTCATTTGCTTTAGAAGGTTTATTAGTACAGCCTGATCAATTACTGGATTTTCTTCAACTAAACGTGTAGCCACTAACAGCAATGCAGATTGTTCAGCTTCTCCATACGCTTGTCCAACTCCCAGCTCGATTTCACCATTTTGAATTCCAGTGATAAATACTTTTATTTGGTCTACCAAATCAGGTGGAAGTGTCAGAAATACATCTTCTAAACCAGATAAATCGAATTCTTCTTTTACAAAAGACTGGAATTCAGATAATGCTTGATTGGTTGTAGCCATATATGTGGAATCCTCTTCTTTTCCTGCATTAAAATTAGGAGTAAGCTTTAATTTAGGATCTCCGAAAAGTTTTGGGTCGTTCTCTAAAATTGCATCTAATTTCTCCCGAAAGGACAATTCAAAAGTATTATTACCTTGGATTAAGCCATTGCCCAGACTTGAATCAACAGCCTTTCTGAATGCTCCAGATGATGGTTCCAAATTTACTACCATATTCACATTACTTCACCTCCCTTCAAGTTTAGTAGGATCATTATTGTGTAATCAATTGAGTAAATTTCGCTGCGTCCTCAGGCGCCATTTTTTCAAAGATAGCGGCTAGTTTTTCTGTATCAATACTTGAAAGAATCTCCCTTGCCTCTTCTTCTTGTAAATTCGGAATTATTTTTGCCGCATTTTTGGGAGACATCAGCTCATACATTTTAGTTAATTCATTTAATGATTTGCTTTTAGCTAAACGTTCTTTCTGGAGTTTTACAAGTTCATCTGAAAGGTTATTAATTTCATTTTCTAATGCTTCAATTTCATCGCTCTTTTTTACCAATTCGTTTTCCAATTGCGTAATTTTCGTTTCCTTTTCCTGTATCTCAGACTCTAAATCAGCAATTTCTATTTCATCCTCTTCCGGATTCTGCTCCTTTTTTTCATCACTAAAAAGAGAACTAACTGCTGGTATTTTAGCAACGACATCTTTCATTACTCCAAGTGGCTTAAAACCAGCAACAGATAGAAGTACAAATACTACTAATAAAGTAAAGATAGACGGTATAAGAATGACAAACAGGAACCATTGAAATCTACTGTATTCTTTTTCGTTTGTCTCCATTTGATCACCTATCTTCCTTTTGACATATATTGTTGGATTGAAATTTCATCCATCATTTGACTTTCTTGTATTTTTAATAGTCCCTCATAAATAGCAAAATCTTTTTCATGCATGATTTCGTATTTCTTAACCTCGATATTTTTTTCGGTTAGCAATGATTGTAGCTGTTGCATTTTGTTTCTTGCTTTTATAACAAGATTTTGGTAATACATAATTGTTCTTTCTAAGCTAGTAATAAAAGACTGTTGTTGTCTAATACTTTGAATGGATAAGCCGCTTTGTAGCTGCTGTCTTTGATTTTCTTCAAGTATTTCCTTCTTTTTTAAAGAATCGTATAAAGCTTCTGCAGCCTCTTCGAATTCTTTGACAGATGTTTTATAATCTGAAAGAACTTGATTCTTCTCATTTTCTTTTAGCGACATCACTTTTTGAAATTTGAACGTATAACTCATTTGTTTTATTCACCTTTTTCGGCCAATTGTGCTAATAAGTGTACACTTTCTTCAAACGTGAATTTTTCATCGGTTTGTTGTTTTAAGAAAGAAATAATCTTAGGATAATATCTGATTGCTTCATCAACCTCAATTGAAGAACCCCTTTTATAAGCCCCTATATTGATTAAGTCTTCTGAATTAAGGTAAGTGGCCAATATCCCTCTAATTTTTTCTGCATAAGCTTTATGTTCGCTTGATGTAATTTGGTTCATTACACGGCTAATCGATTTTAATACATTAATTGCAGGATACTGTCCTTTGTTAGCTAGACTTCGATCAAGAACAAAATGCCCATCAAGTATACCTCGAACTGTGTCGGCAATCGGTTCATTCATATCATCACCGTCTACCAGTACTGTGTAAAAAGCAGTTATTGAGCCTAAATGATTGGTACCAGTTCTCTCCAATAGTCTGGGAAGTGTGGTAAACACACTCGGTGTATATCCTTTCGTTGTTGGTGGTTCCCCAATCGCTAAGCCAATTTCCCTGCTTGCCATTGCAACGCGGGTAACAGAGTCCATCATTAACATGACATCTAAACCTTTATCTCTGAAATACTCTGCAATCGCAGTAGCAGTCATCGCTGCCTTGATTCTAAGAAGTGCCGGCTGATCTGAAGTCGCCACCACAAGAATCGATCTTTTAAGGCCCGCTTCACCCAAATCCTTTTCTATAAACTCTCTTACCTCTCGTCCACGCTCTCCAACAAGTGCAATTACATTAATGTCAGCAGTTGTATTTCGAGCAACCATTCCTAATAATGTACTTTTACCAACACCACTTCCTGCAAAAATTCCAACACGTTGTCCTTTACCAACCGTTAAGAGGGTATCAATCATTTTGACACCAACCTCAATTGGCTCTTCTATTGGAGGGCGAGATAGTGGGTTAGGAGGATCCTGTTCAGTAGGAGCCGACGACAATCCTCTAGGAAGTCCGCTTTCATCAAGGGGATGTCCTAATGGGTCTAATACCTTTCCAAGTAAACCTTCCCCGACTTTTATATCAAGTGGCTTGCCAGTAGCTTCCACGATGCTGCCTGGTGAAATATCCTTTACATTTGAGAAAGGCATTAAGATTACATGCTCTTCACGGAAACCGACTACTTCGGCTTGAATACATCTTTTATGTGTTAATCCCACATAAATAAGACATAAATCGCCTATCGAACATTCCGGTCCACGAGATTCAATCATCAAGCCAACAACTCTTGTCACCTTACCGTACCGCTTATATGAATCAATTGTATGGATTTGATCTAGCAGCTCGATTGCCTTCACGACCTATTCCTCCAATAGCAAAGAAAGCAGTTTTTCTTTTATCTCTGTAAGTTGAGTATCTACACTTGCATTAATCTTTCCGAAGGATGATTCAATCACACAATCTGTTTCTTTGAAATCTTCATTCGGATAGATAAAAAGATCAGTTTCTCGATTAAGGATGGCAATTAACTCCTCTTTTCGCTCCATCACATATTGAAAATAATGTGGGCTGACTTGAATCATAATATTAGAATGTTCCTTTACTTCTTTAGTCGCCTTTCTAACGAGAAAAACAAAATCCTCTGGTTTCTCAGAAAGATGAGAGCCAATGATTTTTTCTGCTACTGTTAAGCCAAGCTTAACAATGACTTCTTCAGAAGAATCAAGATATCGATCATAATCTTGCTTTGATAGATCAATAATTTTACGAGCCTCAGCAAGTAAATCTCTATATTCTTGATAGCCCTGTTCTCTACCTTCAACCAATCCAGCTTGAAAGCCATCTTCTGATGTTTTATTAATTAACAGTTGTTTTTCTTCTTCCCACTCACGTTTTTCCACTAATATTTGTTGCCTATGTGAGTTTGAATAGGAAATCGCATCTTTCACAATTTTATCCGCTTGTTCTCTAGCCTCTTCTACTATTTTTTGAGAGACTAAAAGTGAATTTGGCTGTGGTTCGACATTATTCGTTTCTTTTGTTTGTAGAACTTTAAGTCCGATGACTCTCTTAGGAGAATCGTTTGTCGTCTGCAAGGAACCTGACTTAATAACGTTAGACAATAATATCATCTCCTCCGCCACGAGCGATGACAATTTCCCCTGCTTCTTCTAGTCTACGGATGACTGTTACAATACGAGTTTGAGCTTCTTCAACATCACGCAATCGAACCGGTCCCATATATTCCATTTCTTCTTTAAATGTGTCGACCATTCGCTTCGACATGTTTTTAAAGACAATTTCCTTGACTTCCTCGCTTGCAACACGAAGGGAAAGCATAAGATCTTCATTCTCCACATCTCGAATTACACGTTGGATTGCACGATTATCGAGTGTCACAATATCCTCAAATACCAACATCCTCTTCTTAATTTCTTCAGCAAGTTCTGGATCTTGTATTTCGAGTGCATCTAATATTGTTCTTTCAGTTGAGCGATCGACACCATTTAATACCTCGACAACTGCCTCAATACCACCTGTTTGAGTATAATCATGTGTCACCGTAGCAGAGAGTTTACGCTCTAATATTTGTTCAACTTCATTTATTATCTCGGGTGAAGTTCGATCCATAATGGCGATTCTTCTAGCTATATCTGCTTGAACCTCTTGTGGCAACTCAGATAATATTTGTGCAGCCTGCCTTGAATCCAAGTACGATAAAATCAAAGCAATTGTCTGTGGATGCTCATTTTGAATAAAATTCAAAATTTGGCCTGGATCTGCTTTCCTTGCAAAATCAAACGGTTTAACCTGCAATGAAGATGTTAGTCGATTAATGATAATTCCTGCTTGCTCTTCACCAAGAGCTTTTTCGAGTACCGTTTTTGCATATCCAATTCCGCCCTGGCTGATATAATCCTGAGCCATTGCAATCTGATGGAACTCTTCCATAATTTGTTCCTTTGTATTTGCTTCCACCTTACGAACCCCTGATATTTCTAAAGTTAGTTTCTCAATCTCTTCCTCTGAAAGATGCTTATACACTGAAGCCGAAACATCCGGGCCAAGTGAAATGAGGAGAATGGCCGCTTTTTGTTTTCCGGTGAGTCCGTTTTGCATATCTCGTTTTGCCATTTCTCCACCTCCTACTCGTCTGCTAACCATGAACGTAATAATTTTGCAAAGTCTTCAGGCTTATCTTTCGCAAGCTTCTCCAATTGCTTTCTTCTAACCGTTGTTTCCGATTCTTTTTCTTCATTAAGATCTGGAATTTGATTAAAGAATACAGGTTCTGGTTGAGGGATTATCTCTTCAATCTCTGTTTCTTTCTTTTTACGTAAAAAGAAAAATAATAGAATGATTAGGCCAAGTACTAAAATACCCCCTACAATATACACCCATAAAGGAATTGCTTTAATGATTGGTGATTCAGGAACAGTATTCGTTTTTCCACTAAATTCTTGAACTGAAACGACAATTTTATCCTGTATCTCTTCTTGTGATAACTCAGTATTTTCATCTTGATTAATACTAGTCCTTACGATAGTGCTCAATATTCTCTCGATATCGTCGACACTTTCCTGTGGCATTGATGTAGGATTTTTCGGGTCTGGAGCTTCAACCATTACCTGGATTCCTAAATCTCTAATTTTATATGGTGCTTCAACAATATTTTTTGTAATTCGATTCACATCTTTATTCACACGTTCTTCGATTCGTTCATAGTCCCCATTACCAGCTTGTCCATCAGTGTTATAGGATGGGACATCTGATTCTCCAGTACCAACAACTCCACCAGCCTGGGCTCCTTCACCTGTATAGGTTTCAGTAATACGTTCGACACTAATTTCGATTCCATCCATATTTTCAGGGTCAACGGGTGTGACTAAATTTTCTTGACGGTTTTCTTGAGTGAAATCAATATCCGTAGTTACAGATACAAAAACCTTCTCTGGTCCCATCATCGTCCCTAGCATTTGCTGAACCTGTCTTTGAATATCTCTTTCAATCTCACGTTTCAAATCAAGCTGTGAGGCTACATTTCCTATAACTGATACATTTCCTTCATTTTCTAAGTCAAAATACTCAAAGTTTTGATTCGTTATGACGATATTATCAGTAGGTAAGTTAGGAATACTTTTGGAAACCAAGTGATATAAAGATTTTATCTGCTGCCCGTCTAATTTATATCCGGGTTTCGTGTTAAGTACGATTGATGCGGAGGCCTCTGCTTGGCTATCTTTTACAAAAATTCCTTCGTTCGGCATACTGATCATAACGTTCGCATCGTTTATCCCATCGATGCTCTTGATCATATTTGCTAATTCTGTTTGTGTGGATTCAAGTTTTAACATATTAAATTCATTATCGGTCATCCCAAATCCAGCATTTTGGCCAAAGAATGAATAATCAATGTTACCACTATCTGGTATTCCTTCTGCCGCAAGTTCTACCATTAAGGGTTCTACCAGTTCCTCTGGCACCTTAATGGTCGATCCATTATCCGCTATTTCAGATTGAATTCCTCTTGAATCTAACGTCGCTTTTATTTGTCCTGTTTCCTGTGGAGATAGATTGCTATACATAGGAACTAGGTTTGTTTTTGTTGTAAAAAACACAGTAAGCGAAATAATAAAAATGAAAAGCAATGGCAAACCAATAATTGTAGCTTTTTGAAAGCCAGATTGTTTATTCCAAAACTCGCCTATTTTTGTCTTATATAATAGTAGTTTCTCTTTCATGACATACCCCTAAGTAGAATATTTAAAATCCCGGACTAAACCTGCATCCTCATGATTTCTTGGTATGCTTCCACAACTTTATTTCGAATTTGAAGTGTCGTTTGCAATGACACACTTGCTTTTTCAGAAGCAATCATTACTTGGTGTAAATCTACATTTTCACCCTTAACAAGCTTTTCGGTCATTTTATCTGAAGTCTGTTGAGTTTCATTTACATTATTTAAGGCATCTTTTAAAAAGCTGCTAAATTCCTTTTGAACTGCACTTGCAGTCTTTGGCTGTGTAACAGGTTTCGACAAAACCTGTGATGTAGTAATATTTACCTTATCTATCATGCTTTATCACCTATTTCCCTATTTCTAGAGCTTTCATTAACATTCCTTTTGACGCATTAAAAACTGTTACATTCGCTTCGTAGGATCTAGTGGCACTCATCAGGTCGACCATTTCCTTTAGAGGGTCTACATTCGGAAGAGCCACATACCCGTCTGCATTAGCTTCAGGATGATCTGGGTTATATACAAGCTGAAATGGGGTTTGATCTTCAACAATACCTGTAACCTTAACACCATTTCCTGTTTTTGATTGATTCATCGCTTTTGATAAGTGGGAAGAAAAGCTATTGCCTAGAGGCTGCTGAACAACCATTTTCCTTCTATACGGCTGCCACTGTCCATCTACAAGTTTCCCTCTTGTTGTATCCACATTTGCCATATTAGAAGAAATAACGTCCATTCTAAGTCGTCCCGCAGTTAGGGCTGAGCTGCTTGTATTGAGGCTTTGAAATATTGACACCTTTAGTTTCCTCCTTTTACGACTGTTTTTAATGTATTGAATTTCCCGCTTATTCTTTGTGTGATGGCATTATAGTAAATTTGATTTTCTGCTAAAAGTGCCATTTCCTTATCGATATCGACATTGTTACCGTTATGGTTATATGCAGTATCGTTCTTCGCAATGAGCGGATTGTTCGAACGTTTACTGCTTGTAAATTCGATATGTTTTTCATTTGTTCGATTAGCTCTCATTTGGCTTTCCGTCTCATTAGCAAGAAGATTTTTAAAGCTCACATCTTGTGCTTTATAATTTGGTGTATCCACATTTGCTATATTATTTGAAATGACCTTCTGTCTTAAAGCTGAATAATCCAAAGCTTTTTCAAGTGAATGTATTGTATTAGAAAAAAGTTTCATATAAACCCCTCACAAAAAAGTACTATCATTCGAATAAATATAACGAATCGTATTAACTCCTTTTTCATTGTAATGAAATTAATTCTATCTGTCTATGAAGCTTGTGATAAAAAGTGATAATTTTCGACAATTTAGGACTTTCTACTCATAGTTTCCGTTTATCATTATAGATTTTCACAGGAGTAGTTTCACGTGTTTTTTACAAAAATCGTCAAGTACATATTTCCACTTCAAAAACTCGACAAATTATGTTACGAACACTTTTATAATAATTATGAAACAAAAAAAACGAAGATGTGAATTACATCTTCGTTTTTTATTAATTAATGTGATTTTAGTTTTTCTAATTCAAGTAAGAATTTATCATTTAGTACTTTAATGTAAGTACCTTTCATTCCTAGTGAACGAGATTCAATTACACCAGCACTTTCAAGCTTTCTTAATGCATTAACGATAACTGATCTTGTAATTCCTACGCGGTCAGCAATTTTACTTGCAACTAATAATCCTTCGTTGCCATTTAGCTCTTCAAAGATATGTTCAATAGCTTCAAATTCACTATAAGATAATGAACTGATTGCCATCTGAACAACAGCTTTGCTTCTAGCTTCTTCTTCAATTTCTTCAGCTTTTTCACGCAGAATTTCCATACCAACAACTGTTGCACCATATTCAGCTAAGATAAGGTCATCATCTTCAAATCTTTCATCTAGTCTTGAAAGAATGAGTGTTCCTAATCGTTCTCCACCACCGATTATCGGAACAATCGTTGTTAGTCCATTCTTAAACAATTCCTTGTTCTCGATTGGAAAAGCAGTATAATCACTTTCAATATCGAGATTAGATGATGTTTCCTGAATGTTGAATAAGCTTTGTGTGTACTCTTCAGGGAAATGACGATCCTCAATCATTTTCTTAATTCTTTCATTTTCAATCGTTTGCTTGATGGCAAAACCAAGAAGTTTCCCACGACGACTTAATAAGAAAGTATTCGCACCGATTACATCGGTTAATGTTTCTGACATTTCCTTAAAGTTAACTGGTTTACCTGCTGCATTTTGCAGCATTGCATTAATTTTTCTAGTTCTTTCTAATAATGGCATTTTTCTTGTTCCTCCTGATAAACTTACAAAATAAACTGACTTAAATCTTTGTTTTTTACAATTGTACTTAATTTCTCATCGACATATTGTGGAGTAATTGTGATTTTTTCCATCGTAATGTCCGGCGCTTCAAATGATAAATCCTCTAATAGTCTTTCCATAATTGTATGTAGACGACGAGCACCAATATTATCTGTATCCTGGTTCACTTGAAAGGCAACTTCAGCTATCTTACGAATAGCATCGTCAGAAAATTCCAGTTGTATACCTTCTGTTTCTAATAATGCTGAATATTGTTTCAATAATGCATTATCTGGCTCAACTAAGATACGGTAGAAATCATCTACTGTCAACTTAGTTAGCTCTACACGAATCGGAAAACGACCTTGTAATTCAGGGATTAAATCTGAAGGCTTTGACATGTGAAAAGCCCCAGCTGCAATAAAGAGCATATGATCTGTTTTAACAGAACCATATTTGGTGACAACTGTCGAACCTTCTACAATTGGTAAAATATCACGTTGGACTCCTTCCCTTGAAACATCTGCAGAAGAAGAATTATGACTTTTACCTGCAACCTTGTCAATCTCATCGATAAAAATAATACCCGACTGTTCTGCTCGGTTTACAGCTTCCTGTGTTACCTCATCCATATCAATTAGTTTAGCAGCTTCTTCATTTGTTAAGACTTTACGAGCTTCTTTAACTGTTAATTTACGCTTTTTACGCTTTTTCGGCATGAGGTTACTTAATGCATCCTGCATATTCATTCCCATATTTTCCATACCAGAGCCTTGTAGTAGGTCGAACATAGATGCCTGTTGCTCCTCTACTTCGACAGTTACATAATAATCCTCGAGTTCACCAAGTGCAAGCTTATGCGCCATTCGCTTTCTTCTTTCACTCAAGCTTTCATCTTCATTCGTTTTCTCTACTTCGGGTTCAGTGTTATTGCCTCCAAAAAGCATCTCAAGTGGATTTTTATAAGATGTTTGCTTTTTAGAACTTGGGACAAGTAGTTCAACTATTCGTTTATTTGCATTTTCCTCAGCACGTTCGGATACTTGAACCATTTTATCCTCTTTTACAAGGCGAACTGACGTTTCAACTAAGTCCCGAACCATCGATTCAACATCACGTCCGACATATCCAACTTCAGTAAATTTCGTTGCTTCTACTTTAATAAAAGGTGCACCAACTAGTTTTGCTAATCGTCTAGCTATTTCAGTTTTACCTACTCCGGTTGGCCCGATCATCAATATATTCTTGGGTACAATTTCATCTCTTAGCTTTTCGTTAAGCAAGTTGCGACGATATCGATTTCTTAATGCTACTGACACAGCTCTTTTTGCTTCATTTTGGCCAATGATGTATTGATCTAATTTTTCTACAATCTGTCTTGGGGTTAGATTCGTCTTCAAAGGTATCCCCTCCTTATAGTTCTTCAACTATAATATTTTCATTTGTATACACACAAATTTCACTTGCAATTTCTAATGAAGCTTTTGCAATTTCCCTTGCAGTTAAATAATCACCTGAATATTTTTTTAATGCACGTCCTGCAGAGAGCGCGTAATTCCCACCAGAGCCAATTGCCAAAATTCCATCATCTGGCTCAATTACTTCGCCTGTTCCAGAAATAAGTAGCAAATCCTTCTCATCCATCACAATAAGCATTGCCTCTAATTTACGAAGAACTTTGTCACTTCTCCATTCTTTTGCAAGTTCAACTGCTGCCCTTTGCAAATTTCCATTAAACTCTTCTAGGCGTCCTTCAAACATTTCAAATAGGGTAAACGCATCAGCGACCGACCCCGCAAAACCAGCAATAACCCTTCCTTGAAATAGTTTTCGTACCTTTCTTGCTGTATGTTTCATAACAACGGCATTTCCAAAGGTAACTTGACCATCACCAGCCATTGCTGATTTTCCTTTATGTTTTACAGCGAATATTGTTGTTGCATGAAAATTAGACATTTCTCAAACAACCTCCTTATGCACGTGGATGTGAGGACTTATAGATATTTCGCAAATGATCCTTTGTAACATGTGTATACACCTGTGTTGATGACAAACTTTCATGGCCCAGCAGTTCTTGTACAGACCTCATATCAGCGCCCTCGTTTAAAAGATGTGTAGCAAAAGTATGTCTTAATACGTGTGGACTAATATGAATAGTAGAAGACGTCTTCTTAATCATATTATTTAAGATTACCCTGACTCCTCTTGTTGTTAGTGGTCCACCCCGGAAATTAAGAAATAAATGGTTTGTATGTACTGAAGCTTTTTCAAGTAAATCCTTGCGACCTTTGGATATATAGTTTGTTAGTGCTTGTTCAGCATAGCTTCCAAAAGGGACATATCGCTGTTTGTTTCCCTTTCCGTGAACAAACACTGTTCCTGTTGAAAAGTCCAAGTCCTTGAGAGTGAGCTTACAACATTCACTCACACGGATTCCAGTCGCATATAATAACTCAAGTAAAGCTTGATCCCGTTGCCCTAAGCAAGTTGAAACATCTGAAACTCTAAATAGCTTTTCCAATTCTTCTTCATATAAAAAATGGGGAAGTCTTTGTTCCCTTTTTGGTAATGACACCAGTATAAAGGGATTTTGAGAAATAAGCTTCTCCCTTAAAAGGAAATTAAAAAAACTGCGCAATGTTGATATTTTTTTTGCAACAGTACGTCTTGCATATTGTTTCTTATAAAGCTCAGTTAGATACAAACGCACATCGGAATATGTTACGTCAGTAAGATTTAAGATTGTTTCTCGGTTCATAAATAAGAAAAAGTCTTCAATTGACTGTTCATAATGCACAATAGTATATTCTGAATAATTTTTCTCAATTTGTAAATATTCTTTGAATAACTGTAACGATTTGTTCACATCTTCCAATTTATCCACCTCACAAGGGCTACTAAATATTATCACAATTTAGTAGCCCTTGCAAATAAAAACTCTGATTTTTTTACAAAATTCTGAATTGCGTAAGAAATCCGCTTTTTCCGATAGAAAATGGAAAGTGGTGAGCTGTACGCTGCTCACCACCACATGTTACTTCTGAGTTTCTTCTTTATAATCACACTGTGCACATTGTACCTGAATTCCTTTTTTGAGTTTTTTCTCAACTAATAGGTTTTCACACTTTGGACATTTCCGAGCTAGTGGTTTATCCCAAGATAGAAAATCACATTCTGGGTATTGATCGCAACCATAAAAAATTCTTTTCTTCTTGCTTTTTCTCTCAACAATATTTCCTTTTTCACATTTCGGACAAGGAACCCCGATTTCTTTTACAATCGGTTTTGTATTGCGACAATCTGGAAAATTGGAACAGGCCATGAATTTGCCGTAGCGACCCATTTTGTAAACCATAGGATGACCACAGTTTTCACAATCTACACCCGCAGGTTCATCCTTAATTTCTACTTCCTTCATTTCTGATTCTGCAATTTCTAATCTCTTTTCAAAGTCCTGATAAAATTCATCAATAATTTTAATCCACTCAGTTTTACCTTCTTCAATTTCATCAAGGTCATGCTCCATTTTTGCAGTAAATTCTACATCTAAAATTCTCGGGAAGAATTCAAGCATTAACTCATCTACGATTTCCCCTAATTCGGTAGGAACAAAACGTTTATTATCTAAGGAAACATAGCCTCTTTTCTGGATAGTATCCAAAGTTGGTGCATAAGTTGAAGGTCTTCCTATTCCAAGTTCCTCCATCGTTTTAACAAGTCGAGCTTCCGTATATCTTGGAGGTGGCTGAGTAAAGTGTTGCTTCGGATCAATATCTGTAGCAAATACTCGGTCACCCTCTTTTAAATCAGGTAGCATCTTCTCTTTTTCTTCAACATTGTCATCATTACCCTCAACATAAACCTTCATAAATCCAGGGAATTTAACTTTTGATCCAGTGGCTCTGAACACAACGTCTCCATAATTTAGGTCAACACTCATTGTATCCAAGATTGCAGAAGCCATTTGACTAGCAACAAATCGCTCCCAAATCAATTTATATAATCTTAGTTGATCTCTGCTTAAATATTGTTTCACACTATTTGGTTCTCTGAAGACTGAAGTCGGGCGAATCCCTTCGTGAGCATCCTGTGTATTCGCACCTTTTTTCTCTTTCCTTTTTGTATCTGTTAAAAATTGTTTTCCAAATGTCTGTTCAATATATTGGGAACTTTCCTGAACGGCTGTCTCTGAAATTCGAGTTGAATCTGTACGCATATATGTGATTAAACCAACTGTTCCTTCCTTACCTAGGTCAATTCCTTCATATAATTGTTGAGCAAGCATCATTGTTTTCTTCGCACGGAAATTTAATTTACGCGCAGCTTCCTGTTGTAGGGAAGATGTAATAAATGGTGGTGCCGGATTTCTTTTACGTTCTTTTTTTGTGACAGATGTAATGGTAAATGATTTCGCTTTTTTAGAAATCACCGCTGTTAACTCATCATCGCTCCCAGAGAATTCAGCTTCAATTTGAGAAAGGATATCTTCTACCTCGGTTTTATTTGTTAACTCTATTTTATTTCCATTTACACCGTAAAATTGTCCCTCAAATTGTACTTTTTCATTTTCTTTTAAAAAGTTCGCTTTAATTGACCAATATTCTTCCGGTTCAAAATTTTGAATCTCTTTTTCTCTATCAATAATTAATCTAACAGCAACTGATTGAACTCGTCCCGCACTTAAACCTTTTTTTACTTTCTTCCAAAGCAACGGGCTAATATTATAGCCTACTAATCTGTCAAGAACACGTCTTGCTTGTTGAGCATCTACTAGTGCCTGATTAATTGGACGTGGATGTTTAAAGGATTCTTTAATGGCATCCTTTGTAATTTCGTTAAATACAACTCGACAATCAGAAGTAATATCAAGATCTAACGAGTGTGCCAAATGCCAAGCGATTGCTTCTCCTTCGCGGTCGGGGTCGGCTGCTAGAAAGACTTTCTTTGCTTTCTTTGCTGCAGTTTTTAATTCCTTTAACACTGGTCCTTTTCCACGAATAGTAATATATTTTACTTCAAAATCATTTTTTGCATCTACACCCATTTGACTTCTTGGTAGATCTCGTACATGGCCCATTGAAGCCTTTACTTTATATTTCTTACCCAAATATCTCTCAATTGTTTTTGCCTTTGCTGGTGATTCAACTATGACTAAATAGTCCGACATGTATCGCTTCCTCCTTAGAGGTTAAATTAATTTTCCATTTATAATAAATATTGCCTAATTTAATAATAAATCCTCCATATTATTAAATATTCATGTACCGTTTGTCAAACTGTTAAATTTATTTTTATACATTTTAACTAGTTATTCTTTATTCAAAAGTATGAAATTCTGATAAAATATCCTCGCTTGTAAGGACTAATTTTGCTCCGGATTGGATTAACTTATTCGTTCCTACACATGAAGGTTCTAATATCGAACCTGGTATCGCAAAGACCTCTCTGCCTTGGTTTAGAGCTTGATCAGCAGTAATTAATGAACCGCTTTTTTCTTTTGCTTCAACGACAAGAGTTCCTTGAGTTAAACCGCTAATAATTCGATTTCGCATCGGAAACTGCCATTTTTCAGGCTTTGTGGATGGGGGATATTCAGAAATAAGTATATGATTCTGAGTGATGGTAGTTGCTAACTCTTTATTCTCGTGAGGATAAATATGATGAAGACCGCCAGCGATGACTGCAATTGTTTTTCCATTATTTCGGATTGCTAATTGGTGTCCCATTGTATCAATACCACGCGCTAAACCACTAACCAATACCCAATTTTGCTTAATCAAAGGTTCTAAAACTTTTTTCATACTCTGTAAACTAGTTGATGATGGTGTACGTGAACCAACAACACTTAATAATTTCTTACTATTTAGCAAGGATTTGTCTCCAAGCGTATAAATGACCCATGGTGGATCATAAATTTGTTTCAATAGTCTAGGATACTCTTGATCAAATATGGTAATTATCCCCACATTATTATCGCTATATTGTTTTAGCATACTTTGGATTGATAAAGAATGCAAATCTTTTAGAAAAATAGTTAGTTGATTTTTAGACAATGAAAGGATTTTTTCATAAAGGGAAGGGGGGTATTTATAAATTTGGGAGAGGGATGAATCATGCTGTAGTATTTTATAAATCGATTTCCAACCTATTCCTCGACAGTGGTGAAGATGTATTAAGTTTTCTCGAAATTTGTCCATAAATTCTCCTTTTTTTCATCAGAAAAAGACAGTTCTCTAGACAAGAACTGCCTCTTTCGTGTATATATTAGTGAGTTTTACACTTTTCGTATAAACCTTTTTCCTTAAGAACAGAAATTAATGTCTCGCCCATAACTGATGGTGTTTCAGCGACCTTAATTCCACATTCATTCATTGTTTTGATCTTTTCAGCAGCAGTACCTTTACCACCAGAAATAATCGCACCAGCATGGCCCATACGCTTTCCTGGAGGCGCAGTTTGTCCACCGATAAATCCAACAACTGGTTTAGTCATGTTTGCTTTAACCCATTCAGCAGCTTCTTCTTCAGCTGTTCCACCGATTTCACCAATCATGATAACCGCATATGTTTCTTCATCTTCGTTAAATGCTTTTAATACATCGATGAAGTTCGTTCCGTTTACTGGGTCTCCACCAATACCAACTGCAGTTGTTTGACCAATTCCAGCTTGTGTTAATTGGTGTACAGCCTCATAAGTTAATGTACCAGAACGTGATACAACACCTACATGTCCCTTTTTATGGATATATCCAGGCATGATTCCGATTTTACATTCATCAGCAGTGATAACACCAGGACAGTTAGGACCTACTAAACGAGTCTTCTTACCTTCCATATAGCGTTTCACTTTCACCATGTCTAATACTGGTATATGCTCAGTAATACAGATTGCTAAATCTAATTCAGCATCAACTGCTTCGATAATTGCGTCTGCTGCAAATGGAGCAGGAACATAAATTACTGAAGCTGTTGCACCTGTTTGTTCTACTGCTTCTTTTACAGTATTAAATACAGGAACTCCTTCTACTTCAGTTCCACCCTTACCAGGTGAAGTACCACCAACAATTTTAGTACCATATTCAAGCATTTGTTTTGTATGGAATAATGCAGTTGCACCTGTTATCCCTTGAACAATTACTTTTGTATCTTTATTAACAAAAACACCCATGTTTGTCCCCTGCCTTTCTATCCTACTAGTGATACGATTTTTTGTGCACCATCTGCCATTGATTCAGCAGCTGTAATGTTCAGACCAGATTC
This sequence comes from Ferdinandcohnia sp. GQ5, assembly GCF_059759275.1. NCBI lineage: Bacteria > Bacillati > Bacillota > Bacilli > Caryophanales > Bacillaceae > Ferdinandcohnia > Ferdinandcohnia sp. GQ5. Next base: position 174,262 of record NZ_JCAXEW010000006.1, on the reverse strand, counting down.
TTGTAAGATCTTTTTACCTAAATCTACGTTTGTTCCTTCAAGACGTACTACTAGAGGAATTTCCAAGCCTACTTCTTTCGTTGCAGTTACAACACCTTCTGCGATTACATCACACTTCATAATTCCACCAAAGATATTTACGAAAATACCTTTAACGTTTTCATCAGATAGAATGATTTTGAATGCTTCAGTAACTTTCTCTGCAGTTGCACCGCCTCCAACATCAAGGAAGTTCGCAGGATCGCCACCGTAGTGCTTAATAATGTCCATCGTAGACATAGCAAGACCTGCACCGTTAACCATACATCCGATGTTTCCATCTAGTGAAATATAGCTTAAATCATATTTAGATGCTTCAATTTCTTTTGCATCTTCTTCATCTAAATCACGGTATTCAAGCACGTCCTTTTGACGGTATAATGCGTTAGAATCAAAGTTTAATTTTGCATCAAGCGCCATAACTTTACCATCGCCTGTTACAACTAATGGGTTAATTTCAGCAATTGAGCAATCTTTTTCAACGAATGCAGTGTATAAAGCAGTCATGAATTTAACAGCTTGATTCACTAATTCTTTTGGAATGTTAATGTTGAAAGCAATACGACGAGCTTGGAATGGCAATAATCCAACTACTGGATCGATTACTTCTTTGAAAATCTTTTCAGGTGTTTTTTCAGCAACCTCTTCGATTTCTGTTCCACCTTCTTCAGATGCCATTAAAACCACACGAGAAGTAGCACGATCAAGTACTAGTCCAACATAGTACTCTTTTTTAATATCGCAGCCTTCTTCAATTAGAAGACGCTTTACTTCTTTACCTTCTGGTCCTGTTTGGTGTGTTACAAGCGTTTTACCTAGGATTTCATTAGCATATGTACGAACCTCATCTAGGTTTTTCGCTACTTTAACTCCACCCGCTTTACCACGACCCCCTGCGTGAATTTGTGCTTTAACAACACAAACTTGGGAACCAAGTTCTTTTGCAGCTTCAACAGCCTCATCAACCGTGAAAGCAACCTTACCATTTGGAACAGCTACCCCATATTTTCTGAGGATCTCTTTTCCTTGATACTCATGGATATTCATTTCCCATCCTCCATTCTTATGTATAAAAGCAAAGAATTTTTTTGTCAGTCCAAATGTTATTATACATTTTCTTTTTTAATCTTTCTATGACAATTATAATTTTTCCGAAAAATCTTATTTGCATAGAAATTTACATCATACTGAGATAGGATTTTTTCCTCATTCTTTATGATGTTAACTCGACAAAATTAGACTGCGCTTTCATTTTATAACTGAATTAACTACTTGTCTACCATTTCGCATGAATTTGTTCTTTTTTCTACAAATAATGACTAATTTACTATACCACAAAACTATTTTTTTGATTCTTCAAGATATTTATCTATTTCGTAAACAAAAGCAAAAATTTCTGCAACGACTTGATATAAATCATCAGGAATCCCCTCATTTATTCTAAGTTCCCCTAACAACTCTACTAAAGCTGTATCCTCTTGTATTGGAACTTCATGTTCTTTTGCCTGTTCAATTATATTTTCGGCTACAAGCCCGCTACCTTTTGCAATTACCTTAGGCTCAGAGTCTATTTTTTCGTTATATGACAAAGCAACAGCCATTTTCGCTTTGTTCTTTTGTACTTTTTTCATATTTTTAGATCTACTCTTTCATGAACTTGAGTTGAGTCGATTTGACCAATCACGTTGTCCCTCTCTAATGTGTTACTTATCTTTATTGATGAAAGCTGGTACCCTAAAGGAACTAAATTCGTTTGGAGGGTAGATTTCAATTCACTGACCAAAGACTCGACTTTATCTGATTGATTAATAATCACTATTGATATAATACGATTTTGAACCTTTACATCAATGACTACTTCATTTAAATATTTGAGTTCTATTGAAAAGAGTAAACGACAAAAATCAGAATCAATTTCCCCATTTTTCTTCCTTCCATTCATCCAAAGAGAAACGTTCTTATTATCTTGAGTTTGAAAGGTAAATTGGTATTGAAGAAATTGACTAGGGTCATTCGACGTTAGGTCAACTGTGTCCATTTGATATAAGGAATTTTGCTGGAATGCATTTTTAGAGATTTCACTCGTCTTTACAGATAATAACCTCGATAGGTTGGTGGAAGAAATTTGTGTTTTTTCTTCTCCCTGACTTGCATTTGAAAGAGAGTGAAGCTTTTGTACAGCTCCACTCTTAAATATTGCTTGTATTAAATGAACTGGGATCATCATTTTACCTCTATTATCTGTCGAATTGGAGCATATGAACGTCGGTGTTCGCTTGTAACGCCGTATTTTTTAAGCGCATCAAGATGATATGCTGTACCATATCCCATATGCTTTTCGAACCCGTATTGAGGATACTCATGACCTAGGCGGACCATTAAACGGTCTCTAGTCACTTTTGCAATAATTGAGCTCGCTGCTATCGAAACACTTTTTGAATCTCCTTTAATGATCGACGTTTGAGGGATAGCGATTGGTATTTCCATTGCGTCAACTAATAGATGATCAGGTTTTTCAGAAAGACCCATAAGTGCTTTTTTCATTGCTTGCTTTGTTGCTTGATAAATATTTACTTCATCAATAACTTCTGCAGGTATAATCCCGATACCGATAGAAATCGCGCATTCTGTTATTTGTTGGAATAATTCTTCTCGTTTTTGTTCAGATAGTTTTTTTGAATCATTTAGGCCCGGTAAAAAAGCATCTTGAGGTAAAATGACAGCAGCCGCAACTACTGGGCCTGCCAATGGACCACGACCGACTTCATCGACTCCCGCTATAAAACGATACCCCATATTATAAAGGCCTTGTTCATATTGGGTCATTTCTTTAAATTGTTGCTCTAAGGCCTTTTCTTCAGCTTTTTTCTTTCTCCATCGTTGCAGAAGAACTTGAACCCCTTTGCGAGAATCATTTTCACAGTCCTTTAAAAACTGATCCTGTTCATTATGTATCATGGATAGTTGATTTTCGATATCTTTGATTGTCAATTGTGACATGTTTTCACCTTCAATTTCTAATGCTTCATGTAAGTTATATCGTCATTTTCGAAAAAAAATGAAGGCTCGCTATAAAGCGAACCTTAAGGTTTCTCAAATGTTAACCTGCCTAATTTTTCAGTTCGAATTTCTCGAATAATTAATTCTGCTGTTTTATCATAGTCTACAAATCCACCAGACATCATGCTACCACGACGTTTGGCAATTTCATCAAATAGCAATACGATATCATCAGGAATTTCTTCAAGACCAAAACGGTCTTGTAAATTCTCAGGATAATTTTCTTCTAAAAATCTAAGGGCATACACAGCAATATCCTGCAGATTTAGAATTGTGTCTTTAATAGCTCCAGTTGTTGCTAATTTTAGACCCACTTCTTGATCCTCGAATTTAGGCCAAAGAATTCCAGGTGTGTCAAGGAGCTCTAGCTCTTTACCAACCTTGATCCATTGTTGAGCTTTCGTAATCCCAGGACGGTCACCCGTTTGTGCAATATTTTTCTTTGCTAAGCGATTAATTAATGTCGATTTACCGACATTAGGAATCCCAACAATTAATGCTCGTATTGCTCGTGGTCGAATCCCTTTTGCAGCCATTTTGTCAAATTTTTCTTTTAAAATTACCTTTGCTTCACTAACGATTTGCTTCATGCCATTACCTTCTTGTGAATTAATAGCGAGGGCATGTACACCGTTTTCTTTATAATATGAAATCCATTCTTTTGTTAGTTTTGGATCGGCCATGTCTGCTTTATTCAAAAGGAGAAGCCTTGGTTTATTTTTTATGATTTCATCTATCATTGGGTTTCGGGACGATGCAGGAATCCTAGCATCAACAAGTTCGAATACAATATCAATGAGAGAGAGTTTTTCGGTGACCTGTCTTCTCGCTTTTGCCATATGGCCTGGAAACCATTGAATTGTCAATATCTTCACCAACTTATATGGTTTATTTTGTTAAGTTGTCTTTTTCGTTTATTTTACAATACCAAAATCAGATATTGGCCAGTAGATTAGGCTTGTTTCACCTAGGACTTCGCTGATTGGGACTGGGCCGATATGGCGCGAGTCCTTACTGTAGCGGCGATTGTCCCCCATGACAAACAGGTGACCTTCTGGCACTTCTTCTAAAATAAATGGATCTGTAAGTGGTCCATCAATTAGGTTTTTCTTATATTCATCAAGATAGGGTTCTTCGTACGGTTCATCATTAATGTAGAGGATATCGTTTTTATATTCAATTCGATCACCAGGTAATCCTATTATCCGCTTGATGTAATCTTTTTCGACTGTTGCATGGAAGACTACGATGTCAAATCGGTCTGGTTCACCCACCTTATAACCAATCTTATTAACAATCATACGGTCTTGGTGATGTAAGGTTGGCATCATTGAAAGCCCATCTACTACAATCGGTGCAAAGAAAAAATAACGGATTACTGCTGCTAATATGACAGCAATGGCTAGCGCTTTAATCCATTCCCAAAGTTCATTTTTTTGTTTGGCCATCATTGCTCCTCCACCTGTTCTTTTCTCATCTACCAAATAGCTTTTTATATAAGAATAGAGTATGTATTATCCTACTATTATAAATAGAATTTGTACAAATGTAAAAGGAGCTTGTTAATTTTATACAAGCTCCTTTCTCGTTTATTATCGAATTTCTTTAATACGTGCTTTTTTACCACGAAGTTCGCGTAAGTAGTATAATTTCGCACGGCGTACTTTACCACGGCGTACTACTTCAAGCTTCGCAATTTTTGGTGTATGCACTGGGAATGTACGTTCAACACCAACTCCGTAAGATACCTTACGAACAGTGAAAGTTTCGCTAATTCCACCACCACGACGCTTAATCACAACACCTTCATATACCTGAATACGCTCACGGTTACCCTCGATAACTTTAACGTGTACACGTACTGTATCTCCAGGACGGAAAACAGGAAGGTCAGTTCTTAATTGTTCTTTTGTGATTTCTTCAATAATGTTTTGCATCGTCTTTTCAACTCCTTCCAACAGATGCTCTTACCAATATACATTCATTGCAGCGGAACATCTTAATAAGACAAGGACAAATTGCCCAAGTCACAAAGAGTATATTACCATATTCCTGATACCGTTGCAATAGTTACTCTTCATCTATTTTAATTTCTTTTAACCATTTTTCTTGTTTAGGTGAAAGTTGATAGCTTTCAAGTAAATCTGGCCTTCTTTTATATGTTCGTCTAAGTGATTCTTTTTCCCGCCATTCTTCAATATGCATATGATTTCCAGATAAAAGGACATCAGGTACGGTCATCCCTCTAAAATCTGCAGGTCTTGTATAATGAGGGTGTTCTAGTAATCCCGTACTATGAGAATCAAGCACTGGTGAATCCTCATTACCTAATACTCCTGGTAAAAGTCGAACAACACTATCTGAGATAACCATTGCTGCAAGTTCACCGCCAGTTAAAACAAAATCACCAATTGAAATTTCTTCCGTACTTAAATTTTCTCTAATCCGCTCATCATAGCCCTCATAGTGGCCACAAATAAAGATCAAATGATCTTCCTTTGCCAATTGTTCAGCTTTCTTTTGGGTAAATCTCTCTCCCTGTGGGCATAAAAGTATAACTTTAGGTTTTGATTCTGTTTGTTTAGTAAGATCTTCAACGGCATCAAAGATGGGCTGCGGCATTAATACCATTCCAGCTCCACCACCATAAGGATAGTCGTCAACTTTTTGATGTTTGTTATCGGCATATTCACGGAAGTTTACAACCCTGAACGAAACCTTCTCTTTTTCTTGTGCCTTTTTTATAATGGATTCACCCAGTACGCCATTAAACATATTTGGGAAAAGGGTTAAGATATCGATTTTCATGTTAGATTAATCCTTCCATGAGGTGAATGGTGATTCTTTTTTCATCAATATCAATTTCTTTCACGATATCATCAATAAACGGAATCAAAATTTCCTTACCCTTTGCACCTTTTACAACCCACACATCATTCGCACCTGGTGTTAATATTTCTTTAATAGGTCCTAATTCTTCGCCTTCCTCCGTAACAACAGTACAGCCAATTATTTCGTGGAAGTAATATTCTCCTTCCTCTAATGCACCAAGTTGACTTTCATGTACTTTAACTAGGGAGTCTTTAAATTGTTCCACATCATTAACGTTGTCGTAACCTTCAAAAGTAACTAAATCAAAGTTTTTATGAGTACGGTGTGATTGGACTTTAACTTCTAAAGGTTCTTTATCTGCTATAAAGATATGTAATGTATTTCCAACCTTATAACGTTCTTCAGGGAAATCTGTTCTAGAGATAATGCGAACCTCGCCTTTAATTCCATGTGTATTTACAATTTTTCCTACGTTATACCACTTGTCCATTTATTTCACCTCTAACGAATTTCTTCAACTATACCTTCTTTAATAATAATTGTTCGTGCAGTTGTTACTTCATCCCAGTTATCCCCTACATTTATATCAATAATCGATTGTACTTCTTTTTCCTTTATTTCACTGCCTATGGGTAGCATATGTATTTGTTCGATTTGAAACTCAAATTGTTTGATTTTTTCTTGCCTAAGGTTAATTTCATTGGTGAAATAAAGGTTAATTTTTGCAGAATCAAATTTCTTAAGCTTTTCCATTTTTCTTAGTTCAAACTTGAGCTGCTCGCATTCTTTAAGTAGTTGAACTTTATCGACTTGTAATGAATCGATGAGCTTTGCTTTGCTTTTATCCGTTAAAATTTGTTTTACTTCAACTGTTTGGATGATTTTCACGTGCACACAACCCTCATGAATTTATATAAATGTTCAAAAAGGAGGATGAAAAGGACCGGGTCGACAAAAACGCCACGGCCTCATGTCTTGTCGACACTAGTACGTCCTGTACGTTGAAGTTCAAGGCGGCGCGAGCTCCCGAGTACCGGATCGAGGCAACTGCTTGAGTTAACATCCTTGCAGCCTTGCGCTGAGGAATTGACTTCTAGAATATACTAGTAGACGCAAGCGCATGTCCTAGTTATTTATGATCTTCTAGGAGTAATATTCGCAGAAATTAGATGCGTCATTTTCACCGGACTTTTTAAACATCCACTTATAGAAAAAAGGGGGAGGTTGCCCTCTCCCTTTTCCTTGTTTGGTCTAGTTCCAGCGGTTAGAAACTCGAGAATCTTCAACTCCTTCAGTAGAAGCAAAAACCGCTTCTACGTCGGAGTCTCCAAATTTCTCGTTTTTGATCAAGCCGCCTACACTTTTCTTTTTATTCGTTAATTTCTAGATGAATTCGTTTATTATGTCCTGTTCCTGCTGCATAGACAACAGTTCTAATCGCCTTAATAACACGGCCTTGTTTCCCGATAACTTTACCCATATCTTCTTTATTCACGCTTAGCAAATAAGTGACATTGCGGTCGTCTGAGTCTTCAGTGACATTGACTTCTTCAGGATGATCAACCAGTGGCTGTACGATTGTTTTAATTAACTCTTTCATCTGTATGTTACCCATTACTTACCGTTTTTTGCGTTATGGAATTTCTCCATAATTCCTTGTTTTGAGAACAAGTTACGAACTGTGTCAGATGGTTTAGCACCATTTTGTAACCATTTTAATGCTAATTCTTCATCAATTTTAACTTCTGCAGGTTGAACAACTGGATTGTAAGTTCCTACAGTTTCAATTTGACGTCCATCACGTGGTGAACGAGAATCAGCTACAACGATACGATAGAAAGGAGATTTTTTTGCTCCCATGCGTTTTAAACGAATTTTTACTGCCATTTTATATAGCACCTCCGAAAATATTTCAACAAGATATAATATTAACTGTTCCACATCTGTTTGTAAAGTGTTTTTTCTTTACATCAATGAAATGGTTATTATTACTACATTTAAATAGAAAAGCGCAAGGCGCTCGTTCATCGGCGACAAGCATAAGAAAAGCGCTGACAGAAGGCGTTTTTTGCCTTCAGAAGCGATTGGCTTATGACCTCGAGCCGATAGCGCCTGAAGCTGGACAACTAGAACTAGGTATTACATAAAAGGAAATTTAAATCCTTTTTTCTTACCTTTTGTCATGTTTGTCATTTGCTTCATCATTTTCTTCATGTCTTCAAATTGCTTTAAGAGACGGTTTACCTCTTGAACAGTTCGACCGCTACCTTTTGCAATTCGCTTTTTACGACTTGAATTGATAATCTCAGGTTGTTCTCTCTCAGCCTTTGTCATAGAACGGATGATTGCCTCGACATGACCGATTTGTTTATCATCAACCTGAACATTCTTCAGCCCCTTCATTTTGTTAGCGCCTGGGAGCATACCAAGAACCTCATCAAGAGGACCCATTTTACGCACCTGTGCTAACTGTTCGAGGAAATCATCAAATGTAAAGGACATTGACTTAAATTTCTTTTCTAGCTCTTTTGCTTTATCTTCATCAACGGAAGCTTGCGCTTTTTCGATGAGTGAAAGCACATCCCCCATCCCTAAAATACGTGAGGCCATACGTTCAGGATGGAATGGTTCTAGAGCATCTAATTTTTCACCAAGACCTACAAATTTAATTGGTGTATTTGTAACAGCTTTAACTGATAATGCTGCACCACCACGGGTATCCCCATCAAGCTTCGTTAAAACAACACCCGTTAAACCTAATAAATCATTAAAGCTTTGCGCGACATTGACTGCATCTTGACCTGTCATAGCGTCAACAACAAGAAAAATCTCATCAGGCTGAGTAACTTCTTTGACTTGTTTAAGCTCGTCCATCAGTTCTTCATCAATGTGCAAACGTCCCGCCGTATCGATTAACACATAATCATGATGTTCTTCTTTTGCTTTTTCGATTGCTTGTTTTGCTATTTCAACAGGACTTACCTGATCGCCAAGAGAAAAAACCGGCATATTAAGTTGTTTACCTAATGTTTGTAGTTGATCTATTGCAGCTGGACGATAAATATCAGCAGCAACGAGAAGTGGTTTACGATTGTGCTTTTTACGTAATAGGTTGGCAAGCTTTCCAGTAGTTGTGGTTTTACCAGCCCCTTGTAAACCAACCATCATAATAACGGTTGGCGGTCTTTTGGCAACCGCAATCTTGCTTTGCTCTCCACCCATAAGGTCTGTAAGCTCCTGCTGAACAACTTTTATAACTTGTTGTCCTGGAGTTAAGCTTTTCATTACCTCTTGTCCGACAGCTCGTTCGCTGACACGCTTGACAAAATCTTTTACAACTTTGAAGTTAACGTCAGCCTCAAGTAATGCTAGACGTACTTCTCGCATCATTTCCTTTACATCGGATTCTGATACTTTTCCCTTACCGCGAATTTTCTGCAGTGTACCTTGCAGTCGGTCGGCTAATCCTTCAAATGCCATTTTTTCACCGCCCCTTATTCTAATTTCTCAAGCAACTGTATCACATTTTGAAGTTCTTCGCTATCATCATATTGATGTGAAAGTCGTTTTAGCTCGGTAATCAGTTTTCTTCGCTCTTGAAATTTCTGAAATAGTAACAGTTTTTCCTCGTACTCTTCAAGCATTGTCTCTGTACGCTTAATATTATCATAGACAGCTTGACGACTAATTTCATATTCCTCTGCTATTTCACCAAGGGAAAAGTCATCTAGGTAATATAAAGACATATAGTTTCTTTGCTTAGGCGTTAACAACGATTGATAGAAATCATAGAGATAATTCATTCTCGTTGTTTTTTCAAGCATAGAATCTCCCCCTTGTTAAGTGAAATACCTTTACAATTCAATAGTTTACCTATTTCACAATAGGTTGTCAAGTTAATTTACTTTACTATCATATACAAAGTGTCATAACACCTATCAAAAAAAAGCCTGTGTGATCAGGCTCTTTTTTTGTTCCTTTATTCTTCTGCTTTCTCGACTAAGTCTGCAAATAGACCGTACACGTAGTTTTTAGCATCAAATTCCTGCAGGTCGTCTACCTTTTCCCCAAGTCCAATCAGTTTTACAGGAATGTTTAGTTCATTTCTGATTGCCAGGACGATTCCACCTTTAGCCGTTCCATCTAATTTTGTTAAAACAATTCCCGTTACATCTGTAGCTGCTGAGAAAGTTTTAGCTTGAGTTAATGCATTTTGTCCTGTTGTCGCATCAAGAACGAGTAAGACTTCATGCGGAGCACCAGGTAATTCACGTTCAATGACGCGTTTAACTTTTTCAAGCTCTTTCATAAGGTTGACCTTATTTTGAAGTCGTCCCGCTGTATCACATATTAACACATCAACATTTCGAGATTTTGCTGCTTGAACAGCATCATACATAACTGCTGCTGGATCTGAACCTTCTGATTGTTTGATCACATCTACGCCAACACGGTCTCCCCAAACTTCAAGCTGCTGAATTGCACCCGCACGGAATGTATCTCCCGCTGCTAAAAGGACATTTTTACCCTCATTTTTTAGGCGGTTGGCAATTTTACCAATAGATGTGGTTTTACCCACACCATTAACGCCCACAACTAAAATGACAGTAAGGCCTTCCTCCTGAATATTTAGCTTAGGTGATTGTTCCTCGTTTCCTTGGTATATCTCAACAAGTTTCTCCGAGATCACACTTTGGACGTCTTTTGTGTCTTGTATGTTTCTTCGTTTGACTTCCATCTTCAATTCATCAATAAGTTCCATTACGGTAGATACGCCAACATCTGCAGCGATTAATATTTCTTCAAGTTCTTCAAAAAAGTCCTCATCAACCTTTCGATAGCGAGCAACTAAATCATTAACTCGCTCTGAAAATGTATTACGAGTTTTAGATAAACCATCCTTAAATTTTTCGGTTACTGAGTCAGCCTGAGTTGAAATCTTTTCTTTAAATTTTTTAAAGAAACTCATGTAAATCCCCTTTCGTTCTACGTTTGCGATACAAATTCCTTCGATTCTTCAAGTCGAACTGAAACAAGTTTGGAAACCCCGGATTCCTGCATGGTTACACCATATAGCACATCCGCTTCTTCCATTGTACCTTTACGATGAGTAATAACAATAAATTGTGTTTCATTGCTAAATTTCTTTAAATATTGCGCAAACCGGAATACATTTGCTTCATCAAGTGCAGCCTCTACCTCATCTAGTACACAGAATGGAACAGGTCGTACTTTAAGAATTGAAAATAGCAATGCAATTGCAGTTAATGCTCTTTCCCCACCAGATAAAAGCCCTAAGTTCTGCAGTTTTTTCCCTGGAGGCTGAGCAACAATTTCTACACCTGTATTCAATAGATCATTTGGATCAGTTAGACGAAGGTCTGCTCGTCCACCACCAAATAGTGCCTGGAAAACCTTTTCGAAATGGGAACGAATACTTGTAAAAGTAGTTTCAAATCTCTTTTTCATTTCGTCATCCATTTCATCAATCACTTGGAACAACGTATCCTTTGCTTCCTGAAGGTCATTTTGTTGTTCTGTTAAGAATGTAAAACGTTCAGATACCCTCTCATATTCATCGATTGCCCCAAGGTTGACAGTACCAAGCTCTTCAATAGCAAGCTTTATAAGTTTTACCTTCTTTCTTGCTTCAGAAACTTCGATTTGAAGAGGAAATTGTTCTTTAGCAGCCTCATAAGTTAATAAATATTCCTCACGAAGATGTGTTAAACCATTCTCAAGTTCTACATCTAAGCGATTCACCTTAACCTCTTCATCTTGTAGAATGTCTACGAGCTGCTTATACTGACGTCTTGATTCCTTTAACTCACGCTCTAGATCTTCAAGTGTCATTTGTAGTGATAGGCGATGATCTCTCTTATTGCTAATCATTTGGATCGCTTCGTTCTTATCATTTAATTTTTGCTTTGCTGCTTCTTCAAGCTCTAATTCACCTGAATTACTTGAGGTCATTTCATTATCAAGAAGGGCTAAATCGTCTTTCAAGTCAGTAAGCCTAGTGTGCCCGTCATTAAACTCTACCTCTAATCGTTTCACCTTTTCTTGTTGATGTTCGAGTGCTTGTTTTTTTCTAGCTAAAATAACCTTTTGTTCAGTTATTTCCGTTTGTACTGTTTCACGTGAAGTTTGTTGGTCAGACTTTTGTGAATTCAATTGGTCAATCGTTTCGTCTAAAGAGCACAGCTCTTCATCAAGAGCAACTAATTTATCCTTAAGCTCTTCTAGACGAGTAGTCATCTTTTCTTTATCAAGTTGATATTGTTGCTTCTCATCATCATACAATGCCAAATGTTCATTCACATTCTGCTCTTTCAAAGTAACTTCTCGATATTCACCTTTAATGGTTTGCTCTTTTAAGCGTAATGTTTCTCCTGTTTGACGAAGTCCTTCAAGCATTTCTTCTTGCTCGGAAATTAGCTTTTTCTTATCTTTAACCGTTTTTTCGAGTTCTGTTGTTTTAATTTCCATTTCCGATAATTTTTTAGCAATTGCCTCAAGCTCACGGCCTCTACTTAATAACGAATTCGACTTTTGTTTGACAGCTCCCCCAGTCATCGAACCACCAGGATTTACTACATCACCATCAAGCGTGACAATTCGATACCTATGTCCAACAAGCGATGCTAACTCATTCGCGCCTTTTAAATTATTTGTAATAATAATTGTTCCTAATAGGTTTGAAATGACAGATTGAAATCTTCCTTCGTAGGAAATTAGTTCAGAAGCTACTCCAATAAATGCTTGATGTCCTTTAATTGCGACAAGTTGGGTTGCAGGTATCGAACGTTCTTTTATGACATTCATCGGTAAAAACGTTGCTCGACCATACGAATTTTTCTTCAAATACTGGATTGCAGATCTTGCATTTTTTTCATTATTCACAACAATATGCTGTGTTGCCGCACCCAATGCGATTTCAACAGCGGTCTCATACTCTTTAGGAACTTGAATTAATTCTGCAATTGCACCTTCAATTCCTTCGAGTTGATCATTTCTAGCCTTTAAAACTTCCTTAACTCCTTGAAAGAAGCCAGAATAATCATCCTGCATTTCTTCAAGCATTTCTTTTCTCGACTTCGTTTGTTGCAGATATTGATATGCCTGATAAAGCATGCTTTCTTGCTTCTGATAGTTTTTCTTTCCATTCTCAAGCTTTGCTTGTAAGTCTCTAAAAGAAACAATTTGGTGATTAATCTCCTGTTCAATTACAGAGAGCTTTGTTTGTAGCCGTACTTTCTCATCGAGAATTTCTTTGCGCTCTACTAGATATTTTTGATTTGACTCATCTAAACGAGCTACTTTCGCTTCCTGCTGTGAAAGCTGATCATTAATATAGCCAATTTCATTTCGAAAAGAAGCCTGTTTATTTAGCAACTCAAAATAATCACTTTTCAAATTCTCAATTTTCTCTTCAATATTTTGGTCATACGAAGCAAGTAACGTTTGTTTTTCTTTTAACTGCTGTTCTAGTACTTTAACTTCTTCAATTAGTTTCGAAAGCTCATGTTGCTCTGTTTGTTTATTTTCATTTAGGGTCTCCAACTTTTGTGAAAGTTCAAAGATTGAATTTTCAAGTTGGCCTTTGTTTTGCGATGCATTTTTTTTGCGTTCTTTTAATACTTCTTTGCGTCCTTCTAATTTTTCAAGCTCTTCACTCGTCCTTAATAGGAGTTGTTGAAGTTCGTGAATCGATGAATCGGCCGCTTCAATTCCATTTCGTAGTTCTTCAATTTTAGCTTCCTTGCCTTGAAGTTTTGTGTTTAAAGTGAGTTCTTGCTCTTTATGCTCTTCGACAAGCTTTGATAGCTTCACCCATTTTTCATGAAGTTCTTCAATTTCATAAACCGTTAGGCCTACTTCAATTGTTTCTAGTTCTTTCTTTTTTTCAAGATAATCCTTCGCAATCGATGACTGGATTTGAAGTGGCTCTATTTGAGATTCAAGCTCATGAATGATGTCATTTACACGATTTAAATTTTCCTGTGTTTCAGCAAGCTTATATTCAGCCTTCTTTTTACGAGTTTTGTATTTTAACACCCCAGCCGCTTCTTCAAAAATGCTTCTTCGTTCCTCAGCTTTACTGCTTAAAATTTCTTCTACTTTCCCTTGACTAATGATTGAAAAAGCTTCACGGCCAAGTCCAGAATCCATCAATAAATCAACAATATCTTTTAAACGACATGCCTGTTTATTTATTAAAAACTCACTTTCACCAGACCGGTATACACGGCGAGTTATACTCACTTCATGATAATCGATTGGTAAAAATTGATCTTCGTTATCCAACGTTAATGTTACTTCAGCCACATTTAGTGCTTTGCGACTATCACTTCCTGCGAAAATGATATCTTCCATTTTCGACCCACGCAATGATTTTGCTGACTGTTCTCCTAGAACCCATCGTATACCATCAGTGATGTTACTTTTACCACTACCATTTGGCCCAACGACAGCCGTAACCCCAGGTACAAAATCTACTGCAATTCTTTCAGCAAACGATTTAAATCCTACTATATCTAAACGTTTGAGGAACATAAACTTCCCCCTCAATTACAATTTTACAATTTAAAGTCCTACATATTTTATCATAAACAAGTATTTTATTGGATTACTTTTTATCACCATATATGTATGGGCAAAAATATAACCCCACGATATCGTGGGGTGCGCTACTTATTTTTGTTTGTTTTTCAGCTTTATTAAGGCAATTTCTGCCGCATGCTGTTCAGCTTCCTTTTTCGATCTTCCTGTGCCTATTCCAAGCTCCTCGCCATTTAAAGAAACACGTGAAACAAATTCACGACTATGGGCTGGCCCTTTTTCTTGGAGAACCTTATATTCGATAACTCCAGTTCCATCCCGCTGGACAAGCTCTTGTAGCTGACTCTTAAAATCCATCACATGAGAAAAAGCACCCGCATTAATTTTAGGTATGACTGTTTTATCTAAAAACTCATTGACAACCTCTAATCCATGATCAAGATAAAGCGCTCCAATAAATGCCTCAAATACATCAGCAAGTAAAGCAGGTCGCTCTCTACCACCAGTCATTTCTTCCCCTTTTCCTAGTAAAACGAGTTCCCCAAATTTTAATTCATTTGCAAAGGTTACTAATGATGGCTCACAAACAATTGCCGCACGCATCTTAGTTAACTCACCTTCACTCATGATTGGAAACTTTTTAAAAAGGAACTTGGAAATGGTTAGTTCTAAAACAGCATCTCCTAAAAATTCAAGCCGTTCATTGTCTTCATGAGGCTTTTTTCGATGCTCATTCACATAAGATGAATGTGTAAATGCTTGAATAAGTAATCCTTCATCATGAAACTGAATTCCAAGTCGCTCCTGAAAAGCTTTAAATTTTAGAGCGAATTTATTGCCTTTGTCTTTATTTATCCGCTTCACCTTATGAACCTCCAAGGAGAAAGCCCCGTTTTATTAACGGGACTCACATTCTAAGAAATATTATAGCTGGCTTTTTATGTAATTTACAGCGTCACCAACTGTAGCAATTTTTTCAGCCTCATCATCTGAAATTTCCATATCAAACTCATCTTCAAGTTCCATAACAAGTTCAACCACGTCTAGTGAATCCGCTCCAAGATCATCTTTAAAAGAAGCCTCTAAAGTTACTGCTGATTCCTCAACACCTAAGCGATCAACAACGATTTTTGTAATTCTCTCAAACACATCTGCCATTTCCATTCACCTCCCCTCAAGGTATTATATTTTGTTTTACTAGAAAAGCGCAAGAGCCTTTACAATAGTTTTTCGTATTGCCCAGTTCCAGGCACCATCAGCTCACTGGTCTAACCAATCGTTACTGAAGGTAAAAGACACTTCGGTTCAGCGCTTGTCTAAACCTTATCCCCTCAAGCAGTGGGCCTTGTACTTTTCTATTTACATTACCATTCCACCGTCAATATGCAAGGTTTGACCTGTCATATAGTTGCTATGATCTGATGCAAGGAAGAGAACAACTCCAGAGATATCGGTTGTTTCACCAAATCTATTAAGCGGAATTAGTTTTAACATTTCATTCTTAACGTCTTCAGGAAGCTTATCTGTCATATCAGTCGTAATAAATCCCGGCGCTACAGCGTTCACTGTAATATTTCTGCTCGCTAATTCCTTCGCTGCAGTTTTCGTTAATCCGATTACCCCAGCCTTTGCAGCAACATAGTTAGCTTGTCCTGGATTACCACTAACACCCACGATTGAAGCTATATTTATAATTTTTCCAGAACGTTGCTTCATCATCTGTCTTGTAACTGCTTTCGTGCTAAGAAATACACCTTTTAGGTTAATATTAATAACATCGTCCCATTCTTCCTCTTTCATTCTCATCAACAAATTATCCCTAGTAATTCCTGCGTTATTAACAAGAATATCAAGACTGCCGAAAGTAGAAATAACTTCTTTAACCATATTTGTCACCGAATCTGCATCTGACACATTCGCTTGGATTGCAAATGCTTCTTGACCTAATGCTTTAATCTCATCAACAACTTCGTTTGCTTTTTGTTCACTACCAGAATAGTTTACCGCAACTTTTGCACCTGCTTTTGCTAACTCAATTGCAATTGTTCGGCCAATTCCACGTGAAGCACCGGTAACCAATGCTACTTTGCCATTTAACATCTTAATTTCCCTCCTTCAATGCACGAATCGTTGCTTCGAGAGTTTCTGTATCACTTATTGCATATGTTGCTACTCTGCGATTTACTTTTTTAACCAAACCTGAAAGAACTTTACCAGGGCCAATTTCGATAAAAGTATCTACGCCTTGGTCAAGCATATATTGAACAGAACTTTCCCATAAAACAGGTGAATATAATTGCTTTACCAGATTTTCTTTTATTTGATCAGCTGAAGTCATTTCTTCCGCATTAACATTAGCCACGACTGGAACAGATGCATCAATAATCTCAATTTGGTCCAATACGGAACGTAATTTTTCAGCGGCTGGCTGCATTAATGAAGAATGAAACGGCCCACTTACCTCAAGCGGAATCGCTCGTTTTGCTCCCTTTTCCTTTGCTAATTCACATGCTTTCTGTACCCCTTCGGCAGATCCTGAAATAACAATTTGGCCAGGACAATTAATATTCGCTAGCTGTACTGGAAGACCTAAAGCAGATATTTCTTCGGTTACAGCGTGTAAGTCTTCACTGCTCATCCCTAAAATCGCTGCCATTGTGCCTTGACCTGCAGGTACAGCTTCTTCCATAAATTCGCCACGTTTGCGTACTGTACGAACAGCATCTTCAAAGCTCAGTGCGCCAGCAGCTACTAACGCCGTATACTCACCAAGACTATGTCCCGCTACATAATCAGGTGTAAGATCTTCTTGCTTGAATTTTTCAAGAATTGCAATACTCGTCGTTAATAGTGATGGTTGGGCATTAGTTGTCAGTGTTAAATTTTCCTGTGGACCATTAAAAATAAGCGAGGACAATTCCTCACCTAGCGCTTTGTCAGCTCTAGTAAAAATATCTTGAACCGTTTCTGAAGCATCTGCTAATTCCTTCCCCATTCCCACGGTCTGAGAACCTTGTCCTGGAAAAACGAATGCAATCTTACCCATTCTCTATTCCCCCTATTCGTCTACTGTAGGATTAATATCCTCTAATGTTTTACGTATTGTTCCAGCTACATCCTTCTCTACCATTTCATAGGTTTGACGGATGGCACTAAATAAACCATTTGCATCTGAAGAACCATGGGCTTTTATAACAGGAGCTTTTAATCCAAATAATCCTGCCCCTCCGTATTCTGAGTAATCTAATGTCTTTTTTAATCCCTTTAATTCTGGCATTAATAGACCAGCAGCTATTTTACTTTTTAGATTACTTGTAAAAGCTGTTTTCAACATTTTAAACATGGAAAGAGCAGTACCTTCAATTGTCTTTAACGCTACGTTACCTGTAAATCCGTCTGTAACAACAACATCTGCAACCCCGTCAAGTAGGTCTCTTGCCTCTACGTTTCCAACGAAATTAAGATTTGTTGCTTTCATCATTTCAAATGCATGTTTCGTTAATTCATTCCCTTTTTTATCTTCTGTACCGACATTTAATAGTCCTACTCGAGGATTTGTAACTCCACGAACCTTTTCAGAGTAGATTGAACCCATTATCGCATACTGAAGCAAATGCTCAGGCTTTGCATCAACATTTGCACCAACATCAAGCATGAGAAATCCCTTTTTATCTAGAGTTGGTAAAGTCGGTGCTAACGCTGGTCGATCAATCCCCTCAATTCGGCCAACGATAAAGAGTCCAGCAGTCATTAATGCCCCTGTATTTCCTGCAGAAATACAGGCATCTGCACGTCCCTCACTAACCTCTTTTGCCATTAAGACCATCGATGCGTTCTTTTTTCTTCTAACAGCCCTCACAGGTTCATCTGTACCTTCTATTACTTCTGTTGTATGTAAAATTGTGATTCTTTCATCTTCAGTTAAGTATTTGCGAATTTTTGCTTCATCGCCAATAAGTGTAACTTCAAGGTCTTTATAATGCTTTAATGCAGATATTGTCCCCTTTACAATTTCCTCTGGGGCATGATCCCCGCCCATTGCATCAATTGCAAGCTTCATCTTTGTATCAATCCTTTTGTTTGCTTTTAGGTAGTCAGATGCTCATAACTTGAGTTCGTTCTCTATTATGAATCAATTTTTACTTGTTTATTAGAACGATACATTAAAAATTCACCGGAAAACACCAATTCATTTCCAACATAGCTTTTTACATCTACGATTGTTCTCCCTTTTTCCTCAGAACCTTTCACTTTTGCTTTTGCGACGACACGCTCATCTAGTTTTACTTGTCTCGTAAAACGAATATTCGCTTTTGCCGTAAGCGCAAGCTCATCATTAATGACAGCAACCGCTAGTGAATTTGCTTGAGCAAAAAGATGATGTCCACGAGCTATATGGTTACGTTTAAAAACATGCTCCTGTGTTACATCAAAGATTGAAATCGCACTGTCATCTAATTCAATATCAATGATTTCACCAATTACTTCATCAATTGGTAAAGATTTAACTTCATCTTCTAATTTTTTTTCAGCAACATTCTTGATTCGCTCACGCAGTTCAGGAATTGATAGTTCTAATCGGTCCAATCTAATTGTTTGAACACTTACCATGAACTTTTCAGCTAAGTCTTCATCAGTTATAAACGGATTTACTTTAATCGTTTCCTGTAATAGTTGCTGCCGTTCTTTTTTACTCTTTCTCATTTAAAAACACACCGTCCGCACTCTTAAGACTAGGTACTAATAGTTAGTATATAATTAAAAAAAGCAGATTGCAAGAAGAAATCCTCCTCACAAGCTGCCCTATACGATATGGGGTTTAGTCAAGTTTTTCGCCATCTAAAATACCAGATTGTAATAAATCTTTCCTAAGGTGTTTGTAAGATTCATCTTTCCAAAACACCTGCGAATTTATGAGTTTAGTAGCATCATTTCTAGCGACCTCTAAGGTTCGATAATCGTGAACCATATCTGCGACTTTAAATTCTGGAACACCACTTTGTTTTCTCCCAAAGAAGTCACCAGGGCCACGAAGTTCTAAATCTTTTTCTGATAAAACAAATCCATCATTTGTTTCCGTCATGATCCGCATTCGTTCTTTTCCCACTTCAGATTTTGGATCAGCTAGAAGGATACAATAAGACTGTTCACTTCCCCGTCCAACACGTCCCCGTAATTGGTGAAGTTGTGATAGTCCGAATCGTTCAGCATCATAAATTACCATCAATGTCGCATTGGGAACATTCACACCCACTTCGACTACTGTTGTCGAAACTAGGATTTGAACTTCATTTTCACTAAATTGTCTCATTACATCGTCTTTTTCGTCTGCGGACAAACGACCATGCATTAAGCCGACCTTTGCTTTATTTTGAAAATGAAATGAGAGCATTGAATGAACATCAATTGCATTTTGTACATCTAGTTTATCTGATTCCTCAATCAGAGGGCATATAACATAGGCTTGTCTACCTTTAGCAAGCTCTTTTTCAATAAACACTAATATCCGTTCTAGTAACTCATGCTTCACCCAATATGTTTCAATTTTTTTCCTTCCGGCTGGCATTTCATCGATTACAGAGACATCCATCTCTCCAAAAACTGTAATCGCAAGAGTCCGTGGAATTGGTGTTGCAGTCATAAAGAGCACATCAGGATTTTCTCCTTTTTCCCGCAATACCCTGCGTTGTTCAACACCAAAGCGATGCTGTTCATCTGTAATTACCAGGCCAAGCCTATGGAAATTAACTTCATCTTGAATTAGTGCATGAGTACCAACTAAAATATGAACTTCACCCGCTTTAAGCTGCTCGAGGATTTCTCTTCTTCGTTTACCCTTAACAGAGCTTGATAGCAGTTGAATATTTAACCCGTACTCGGAAAATAACTCCATTAATGAATGTGAATGCTGTTCTGCTAAAATTTCTGTTGGAACCATTAATGCTCCCTGATATCCAGAAAGGATTGTGGCATATAATGAAATAGCAGCAACAACCGTCTTGCCTGAACCAACATCACCTTGTAGCAAGCGATTCATTCGATATGGGGAGCGGAGATCATTAATTATTTCAGTGACAACCCGATTTTGGGCATTTGTTAAAGGAAATGGCAGTCCATTCATGAATCCTTCTAATTTTTCTATCTGAATGTCCATTGCTGAACCCATCGTTTGTTCCCGTTCAAATTTCCTAAGTGCCTGCATTTTTAGTTGGAAAAGTAGAAACTCCTCATATACAAAGCGTCTTCTAGCCTGTTTTAAATCTTGATGACTTAATGGATGATGCATGATTTTAATAGCATCCTTCTTAGGTAAAAGCTTGTATGTGGTTAATAATTGTTCCGGGAGATTGTCCTCAATTTGATCACCAAACTGCCCAAGGGCAAGTGCCATAAACCGCTTTATTCCTTTAGCAGTGATCTTTCCTTTTGTTGAATAAACCGGTTCAATCCGATTGTCATTCGTCATTGGACCAAAAACTATCTCACTAACGGTAATTGTTTGACGATGTTGATCCCATTTTCCGGAAATCGTAATAGTATCATTTAATGATATTTTATTCTTATAATATGGCCGATTAAAGCAGGTCGCTGTAATAAGATAACGACCAACTAAGACCCTAAAAGTTAAGCGCGAACGCTTACGATTGTAATAGGTTAATAGTGGTTCACTATGAACTTTTCCCTCAATCGTTATTTTCTCCTCATGCTTAACTTCTGCTAGGTCTCTAAGACTATAGTCTTCAAATCGATATGGGAAGTACAATAGTAGGTCAAGAATGGAATAGATGTGCATCTCGTTAAGCTGTAATCCTGTCTCCTCGCCGATTCCTTTTATTTCAGTGACAGGTTGTTGAAGTTGACTATTCACTTTTGTTTAGCGAAATCCCAAAGATCTTTGCTTCAAGAGCACGACCAGTTGGAGTTGCCGCTAGTCCTCCCTGTGCTGTTTCTTTTAGTGCCGTTGGCATTGTCTGACCTATTCTGTACATCGCATCGATTACCTCATCACATGGGATCCGACTTGTAACTCCTGCTAATGCCATATCTGCAGCAACCATAGCATTCGCTGCTCCCATCGCATTCCTCTTAACACATGGTACCTCGACAAGTCCTGCCACAGGGTCACATACTAGTCCAAGCATATTCTTTAAAGTAATCGCCATTGCTTCTGCAGATTGCTGTGGAGTACCGCCTGCCATCTCAACTATTGCAGCAGCAGCCATTCCAGCAGCAGATCCAACCTCAGCTTGACAGCCTCCAGCAGCACCAGAAATAGATGCATTGTTCGCAACAACAAATCCAAATGCGCCAGCGGTAAATAAAAATTCAACCATTTGCTCTTTTGTTGGATTCAATTTTTCTTTCACAGCAAATAAAGTGCCTGGTACAACACCTGCAGAGCCTGCAGTTGGTGTCGCGCAAATTGTTCCCATTGCTGCATTAACTTCATTAGTCGCTACAGCCTTGCTAACAGCGTCCAGGACTGTTTTACCCGTTAAAAAGTTTCCTTTATTTATATAATCCTGTAGAAGAACAGCATCTCCGCCTGTTAAACCTGAAAGTGACGATACTCCAGACAATCCTCTTTCAACAGCTTTTTCCATCACTTCAAGATTTCGTTCCATTTGTGAGATGATTTCTTCACGAGTTTTACCAGTTACTTCAACCTCTTGTTCAATCATCACTTCTGCTATTTTCATATTTTTAGAAGTAGCAAGTTCTACTAACTCAGCAACATTACGAAACATAAAAAATCCTCCTGTCGATTAAACTTGTATCCAATTAACAGTGAACTTAGTCGACAATTTTAGCTACCTTAATAATATTAGGTAAAGTAGATAATTCATCTAATATTGGTCCTTCGATATTTTGATCCACCTCAATGGTCATTAGCGCTTGCATCCCTTTTTCTTTTCGAGCCACTTCCATATGCCCAATGTTGATCGCATATTTTGCAAGCACGTTTGCAACACCTGCAATCGCACCATAACGGTCATTGTGAACAACAAGAATTGCCGGATGATTACCTGATAAGCGCAATTTAAACCCATTTAATTCAGTAATCTCAATTTTACCGCCACCAATGGAAATACCTACAAGCTCTAGTTCACCTTCATCATCACCAATCAATACTCTGGCTGTATTAGGATGTTCAGGAACAGCATCTTCTTCAATGAACTTTATCTGAATGCCTGCTTCTTTGGCGATATCCAATGAAATTTTAATTCTTTCATCAAATGTGTCAAAATCAAGAAGACCGCCAATAATTGCTACATCCGTTCCATGGCCTTTATATGTTTCTGCAAATGATCCATAGAAGGAGATGTTTGCCCATTTTGGTTCACGACCAAACAAGCTTCTTGCAACCCTGCCAATACGAGCTGCCCCAGCTGTATGTGAGCTTGATGGGCCAATCATAACCGGACCAATAATATCAAAAACACTTCTATATTTCATATTATCTCCTCCTTACATACTATAGAATTATGGAGTTAGGTCAAACTATGTTCCTACATATTACTCTATTTCTCTAAAACTATTTTAGCTACAGGAAATTGTCCCCATACATTGAAATAGAAGGGATAAATCCCTTCTATTTTATAACTTATTCAACTGAGAAAATAAATGCGTAAAGCGGTTGGTCACCATTATGCACTTCAACTTCGATATCTTCAAATTCGCCTTCAAGATATTCTACAATTGCATTCACATCATCTTCTGAGGCATCTTGTCCATGTATGATGGTAACAATTTCATCCTCATCAGCAGATATAATTTTTGCTAATAGATCTTTTGCTGCTTTCAGCTTATTTTTGTCTGTAACAACAATTTTACCCTCTGCAATCCCCATGAAATCATCTTTTGAAATATCAATTCCATCTATATTTGTATCACGGACAGCATAAGTGATTTGACCCGTTTTGACATTACTTAATGCATCAGTCATGGACGTTTGATTTGCTTCCAACTCTCCAGATGGATTAAATGCAAGTAATGCAGACATTCCTTGTGGCACTGTTCTTGATGGAACAACGACAACATTTCCTTCAACAACAGATGCTGCTTGTTCAGCTGCCATAATAATATTTTTGTTATTAGGTAGAAGGATGAAGTTCTCTGCATGTACTGATTCCATTGCCTTTACAAAATCTTCAGTACTTGGATTCATCGTTTGTCCACCCTCGATAACTACATGAGCACCGATACTCTTGAATAATTCCGTGATTCCTGACCCCATTGCCACGGTGATTATTGCATATTTTTCTTTTTCTTTACTACTTTTAACTCGTGCAGGTGATTGTGTTTCATCTTCATTTAGAATAGCAGTATGCTGTTCTCTCATGTTTTCGATCTTCATTTTAATTAAGCTTCCATACCGTTGTCCATATGATAATACTTCCCCCGGTTGTTCGGAATGTATATGTACTTTTACGATATCATCGTCTGAAATAACTAATAATGAATCACCATATCTGCTTAAATCATTGCGAAACTGTTCTTCAGCAAATGGATGATTACTAATTTTCTCTGCTTCAAATTTCACCATGAATTCTGTACAGTAACCAAACACGATATCCTCTGTATTCATATGACTTTGAACACTTTTATGATGTTCTGCATTAACAAGCTCGTTCATTGATGGTGATGAAATGGACATATTATCAATTGTTTCACCTTTTAATTCTGAAAGGAAACCTTCATAAACAAGTAATAATCCTTGACCACCACTGTCTACAACTCCAACCTCTTTAAGTACTGGAAGTAGATCAGGTGTACGATTCAATGAAGCTTTTGCCTCTTTCACTAATTCTTCCATCACGATAATGATGTTTGTTTCATTTTTTGCCACCTCAACCGCACGCTTAGCAGCATCCTTAGCAACTGTTAGAATCGTACCTTCAACAGGTTTCATAACTGCTTTATAAGCTGTTTCTACACCATTTTCAAATGCATGAGCAACTTCAGCAGCAGTTAAAGTTTCCTTTTGCTCAATTGCTTTAGAAAAACCTCTAAAAAGTTGAGAAAGGATAACTCCAGAGTTACCTCGTGCACCCATTAATAATCCGCGCGCTAGGGATGCACCTACCTTTCCGATATGTGGGGTAACATTATTTTTTACTTCCTTTGCACCAGATGTCATGGAAAGATTCATGTTCGTTCCTGTATCACCATCTGGTACAGGGAAAACGTTAAGTGCATCTACCATCTTTGCGTTATTAGATAAGTGAGTAGCACCTAATAACACCATTTTTGCAAAACGTTTTCCATCTAATGTAGTAATTGACACTCAAAGTTCCTCCTTCTTATGGGTTCGTTACACGAACTCCTTGCACGTAAATATTAACCGAACTGACAGCAAGTCCTACTGTTTGGTCTAATGTATATTTCACCTTTGATTGAACATTGTGGGCAACCTCAGAAATTTTCGTGCCATAACTTACAATTATGTACATGTCGATATGTACTTCGCCATTTTCTTGACGAACAACAATACCACGGGCAAAATTTTCTTTTCGTAAAAGCTCAGTAATGCCATCTTTAATTTGCTTTCGAGACGCCATTCCAACTATTCCATAACAATCGATAGCAGCTCCCCCAGCAACTGTTGCAATTACATCATTTGATATATCAATTTGTCCGTATTTCGTTTTTAATTCGATGGACATATCAGTTCCCCCTTTATAATTGTTCACCTTGGCTACAGTCATTTTACTATAACATCACAGATTTTTAAAGTAATTCATGAGGTAGGCTAATGTATTCATTACCTTTTATTATATAGCTTTACTGAAATTCTATGTCTTGACAAGTATTTTTACATAATCAAATACGCCTTGGCGTATTTGCGCCCAGATTTTTCGAGCTTGATCGAAAAACGTCCATTGAAAATCTGTGGCATCCGCCGGAGGCTTTAACATTATTCTGAGGGGCACCCCAGAATAATGTTAAACCCACGTTAAGAAGTATTGCAATATCCCATTTTGTATGATAAATTATATAAGTATTTCTATGAAGAAAGCGATATGTATGACTGTTGCTGTGCAAGTTAGGAGGGAAATAGAATGGCACGTAAATGTGTAATCACAGGTAGAAAAACTACTACTGGTAATGCTCGTTCCCATGCAATGAACGCTTCAAAACGTAAATGGGGAGCTAACTTACAAAAAGTTCGTATTTTAGTTGACGGTAAACCAAAACGCGTATATGTTTCTGCAAGAGCATTAAAATCTGGTAAAGTAGAACGCGTGTAATAAGAAAAGCGTAAGGTGCCCGCCTATCGGGACAAGCATAAGACAAGCGCTGACAGAAGGAGCTTCTTACCTTCCAAAGCGATTGGCTTATAGCTTATGCCGATGGCGCATGGAGCCATACAATAAAGAAGACCTTTAGCTCTTACAAACATGTAAGAGCTATAATTTTTGCCACAAAAAAAGGCACCTAAGGGCGGTGCCTCTTTTATCCTTTTTTAAATGATCCTAACATGGCACGGACAATACCACCTAAGAACTTTGGCAACTTAATCGTATAAAATTTCATACTTTCCCTCCTCAATGCAAATATCCACGTACTTTCATTGAATTCATACAGTCTACTTTATAATATTATTCAAATGAAAAAAAATAGTACCATAGTACATACATATAAATAAAAGCAATTTCTTTTATCCTACTTAAAACATTCATATGCCCTTTTGATAAAAAAAAGTACAATTCAATCTATTTTTTCATTTCGAAAACATAGTATCCCAAGTTAATAAAACATGAAAAAAAGAGCAGAAAATCTGCTCTTTTTACATATTACGGATTTTTTCAATTGCTGTTTTCCGATCCACTTGATTGTATATAGCTGACCCTGCAACTAAAACATTAGCACCAGCCTCGACACAAAGCCTTGCTGTTTCTTCATTGACTCCTCCGTCAACTTCAATTTCAACATTCAAGTTCTTTTCTTTTACCATCCTAGCAACTTCCTCAATCTTAGGAAGCACGGAGTGAATAAATTTTTGCCCTCCGAATCCAGGGTTCACTGTCATAAGCAACACTAAATCAATATCCTCAATAATATGCTTAATCGTATCTACAGGTGTTGCAGGATTTAATACGACTCCAGCTTTTACACCATGAGATTTAATTAACTGAATGGTACGATGAAGGTGAAGACACGCCTCGACATGTACCGTTATAAAGTTTGCTCCTGCTTTAGCAAAAGCAGAAATGTATTGATCAGGGTTTTCAATCATTAAATGAACATCCAATGGCAGTTTAGTAATCGGTCGAATCGCCTCTACAATTAAAGGACCAATTGTAATATTAGGAACAAAGTGACCATCCATGACATCCACATGAATGTAGTCTGCTCCTCCATTTTCAACATCCTTAATCTCTTCTCCAAGCTTTGCAAAATCAGCTGAAAGAATGGATGGTGCAATTTTGATCATCCTTAGTACCTCGGCTTTCTATCCTTGATTTCTTCAAAAAAACTTACATAATGGTCATATCGAAATTGCGCAATACTCCCTTCCTCTATACCCTGTCTAACAGCGCATTTCGGCTCAGAAATATGGGTGCACCCTCGGAACTTACAATTTGCTCCTGCATCATAAATTTCCGGAAAGCAGTATGAAAGTTCATCTAATTCGATTGTCAAAAATTCCAACGAACTAAAACCAGGCGTGTCTGCAACAAGGCCACCACCAACCTCAATTAATTCTACATGTCTGGTTGTGTGCTTTCCCCGACCTAAAGATGATGAAATTTCATCCGTTTTCAATTCAAGATCAGGTCGTAGCGTATTCAATAATGAAGATTTTCCAACCCCTGATTGCCCTGCGAAAACTGAAATTTGATTATCCAGTAAAGGCAGAAGCTGGTCAAGACCTTCACGTACCTTCGTTGAAGTTAACAGAACGTGATAGCCAACTTCCCGATAGATTTTTGCATACTCCTGGATTTCCTGGAACAACTCATCGGAAATTAAATCCGTTTTACTAATACAAATAATAGGTTTTATGTCGTTTGATTCAACTAAAACAAGAAAGCGATCTAACAACAATGGACTGAAATCGGGTTTAATTGCTGAAAAAACCAAGATAGCTTGATCAACATTTGCAATTGGTGGCCTTACTAATTCATTTTTCCGTTCTAATACTTCTAAAATATACCCATCTGTTTCGTTTTCTGCTTGAAAGATAACATGGTCACCCACTAATGGAGTAATTTTATTTTTACGAAATACCCCTCTACCACGACATTGAATCAGTTCACTGTTTTCACCTTGGACATAATAAAATCCGCTTAATGCTTTAATAATTTTGCCTTCTGGCATAGTTTCACTCCTTGTTTCAATTCATTCACCACGACATTTGTCAGGTAGCTTAAAATTCACACTATCTATTGACGCCTATTCTTCTGGATACGGAATTTTATCTCGCTGATTTAATTTTCCATTTATTAAAACCATGTATTCGGCCGTTTCACCTGGGTTAATCACAAAGGTAAGTTCAATTGAACGTTTTTCAGTGAGTTCAAATTCATCATAAACTTTGGTGATGTTATTATTCGCATCCTGAATATAAATTTCCACTAACTGCGGGATTTCTTCTTCATCCGGCGTATAATCGATTGTTATGGTTTGTTTTACTTCTTTTGGCTCTTTAGGCTCGGGACCTTTTGACATAATTACTTTAACCTTAGCACCCTTTGTTAATTCAGAACCTGCTGCAGGTGTTTGTGAAATCGCCTGGCCAGCAGGAATTTCATCTGAGTGTTGCTCCTCAGCATAGTCAATTATCAAACCAGTACTATTCGAATATTCGTCGAGAGCATTTGCAGGATATTTTGTTAAATCAGCAAGTTTAATAGTTTCAAGTCCCTTACTTATTGTAAAAGTTACTTCTGTTTCTTCTGGTACAACCTCTTCTCCTTCGTCAATTGATTGGCTAAGGATTGTTCCTCGAGCACTGTCAGAAAATTCTTCTTCTGAAAACACAGCTAAATATTTTTCTTTATTTAATAACTTATCTTTTACTTCTTCGAAATTTCTACCGACATAATCTTTAAAAGCCACTTTCTCTTTACCAGTACTTTCATATAAATCAATAGTGGCGCCTTCCTTAACCGAATCTCCTGCTTCAGGATCAGTACGAACAATATAGCCTTCTTTTACTTCTTGGTCACTGACTTCAATCGTGTCACCAATCGTAAATCCAGCTTCCTCTAATTTGTTAACAGCTCGATCGTATGTCATGTTTGAGACATCTGGAACTTCGACATCCTTCGGTAAAAATAAGGCTGGGAAAATTGTTACTGCAGCAACTCCAGCAGCAA
The DNA here is from genome assembly GCF_059759275.1 of Ferdinandcohnia sp. GQ5. Lineage (NCBI taxonomy): Bacteria > Bacillati > Bacillota > Bacilli > Caryophanales > Bacillaceae > Ferdinandcohnia > Ferdinandcohnia sp. GQ5. Next base: position 145,442 of record NZ_JCAXEW010000006.1, on the reverse strand, counting down.
GAATTAAGAAAAAGATAATTGCAAGTGTAACTAAAAGCTTATTCTTCTTTTTCTTTTTCTTTTTCTGCTTTTTCTTTGGTTCGTCCTGATCAACTGGTTTTGAATTCTTTTGAGAATCTCTTACCATTGTTTCAGAACTTGATAATGGACTATTATCCTTAATTATTGGAATTGCCTTTGTGACTTCATCATCCATATCAGGAATCACAAATTTTTCTTCATTTACTCGATTTGGAAATAACACAGTCTGCAAATCCTCTTCCATCTCATCAACGGAATCATAACGATGAAATGGATCTTTTGCTGTTGCTTTTAAAATAACATTTTCAACACTCTGTGGAATGGTCGCATTCCATCTTTTGGGTGATGGGGTATCTGATTGTAGATGCTTTAAGGCAATAGATACGGCTGATTCACCTTCAAAAGGTACTCGACCTGTCAATAATTCAAACATCACGATACCGAGTGAATATATATCTGACTTCCTAGTTGACATTCCACCCCGTGCTTGTTCTGGTGATAAATAATGAACTGAACCAAGTACAGAGTTTGTTTGAGTAATCGTTGTTGAACTTAGCGCAACTGCTATTCCAAAATCTGTTACCTTAACAGTACCATCGTGATCAATTAAAATATTTTGTGGTTTGATATCACGGTGAACAATTTGATTTTGATGGGCATGGGTGATTGCAGATGTCAACTGCAACATAATATTAATCGCTTCTTTTGGATGAAGCGGTGCATTCCGTTGTATGTATTGTTTCAAGGTTTGGCCAGGAACATATTCCATTACTATATAATAAATATCCTCTTCTTCCCCAACATCATAGATACTTACAACATTTGGGTGCGCCAAACTTGTAGCCGCATGTGCTTCTCTTCTAAATCGTTTTATAAATTCTTCATCATTGGAGAAATCTAACCGCAGCACTTTAATGGCTACGTCTCTTTCTAGAATAATATCTCGAGCAAGATAGACATTGGCCATCCCGCCTCCACCAATAACCTCGAGAATTTTATATCGACCACTTAATCGTCTTCCAATAAGCATAGGGTTATTCTCCCTCACTTTCAGGTGTGTAATCGACGATTACGAGTGTGATATTATCTTCTCCACCATTATCATTGGCTAATTGGATAAGTTGTTCACTCTTGTTTTCAATACTTTCGTCACTTTCAAGAATGCTTTTTAACTCGGACTCTGGGACTTTATTAGATAAGCCGTCAGAGCAAATTAAAAGCATGTCCCCTTCATCTAAAATAAGGGTTTTCAGGTCCATTTGAACATGAGTTTCTGTTCCTAACGCACGTAAAACGACATTTTTACGTGGATGATGCTCTGCATCTTCCTTGGAAATGTGACCAGAACGAACAAGTTCATTGACAAGTGAATGATCCTCGGTAATTTGTTTGAACCCGTGACTGTTTAGAACATAACAGCGGCTGTCTCCAATATGGGCTACAGTTGAAAACAACTCTGTACAAATAGCAGCCACAACAGTCGTTCCCATACCTTTGCATTCATCATTTTCCTGTGAATGTGTGTATAGGTTTGAATTTATTTTAGAAATATACTCTTTTAACCACTCTTCTGCCGATTCGGATGTTGTCACCTTGTCAACTTGCTCCCAATAAGACCGTAGCTGGGATGTTGTCATACTACTCGCAACATCACCAGCTCGGTGACCACCCATTCCATCAGCCACTACAGCTAATACTTGTCCTGCTTTGTTATGGTATACACCACAACTATCTTCATTGATTTGTCTTACTTTTCCCCGGTTTGTCAAAAAGAACGACCTCATATGTTCACCTCGTCTCCTCTTTACGCTCCTTTGCACGTAATTGACCACAGGCCGCATCAATATCATGACCTTGTTCACGTCGAATTGTCACATTTACACCATGCTTCTTTAATGTCTTTTCAAATTCAAAAATTTGCTCTCGTGGTGTTCGAACATAATCGCGCTCAGGAACATAATTGACAGGAATTAAATTCACATGACATTTAATTCCCTTTAGTAGCTCTGCTAGTTCTTCGGCATGTTCAACTTGATCATTGACTCCACCAAACAACCCATATTCAAAGCTAATTCTTCTCCCTGTTTTATCAATATAATAACGTACAGCTTCCATTAAATCAGGTAGTTTATATGCACGATTAATCGGCATTAACTTACTTCTAATTTCAGTATTAGGTGCATGTAAAGAGATTGCAAAATTTATTTGTAATTTTTCATCTGCAAATTTATAGATTTTTGGAATGATCCCACTTGTTGAAACGGTAATATGACGAGCACCAATATTTAAGCCTTTATCATGGTTAATGATTTTTAGGAATGAAAGCATTTGATCATAGTTATCAAATGGCTCACCTATACCCATTATAACTAAATGGCTCACACGTTCACCTAGCTCATCTAGTGCTTTTTGCACCTTGACAACTTGAGCTACGATTTCGCCAGCTTCTAAATTACGTTTGAGTCCACCTAACGTTGAAGCACAGAACGTACAACCAATACGGCATCCAACTTGTGTTGTTACACAAATCGAGTTCCCATAGCTATGTCTCATGAGCACTGTTTCAATCGAATAGCCATCATGAAGTTCAAATAAAAATTTCATTGTACCGTCAGCTGATGTTTGCTGAATAATTGTTTTAAGAGTCGTAATTGTAAAATGCTCAGCTAGATTTTGTCTTAATGAATTTGAAAGGTTCGTCATCTCGTCAAATGTTGTTACACGCTTCGTATAAAGCCATTCAAAAATCTGGTTTCCACGAAATTTCTTCTCTCCATTTTCGATTAGCCATTTTTCAAGTTCCTCTAATTGAAGTGAATAAATTGATGGTTTAGAACTCGGTAAATTTTGTTTTTTTCTTCTCGTTGTTTGTACTTCTTCCAATTACATTACACCTGCTTTCTTAATCTTGCAATATAAAATCCATCCGTACCAAAATAATGTGGATAAAGCTGTAGTTGTCCATTTTTAATATATGGTTTCACTATTTCAGGAAGATCATTTTGTATTGTTTCATCCAGAATAAAATCGGGATTAAGTTCGATAAAGGTTTTAACTACCCCTTCATTTTCTTCGTAATCTATTGTACATGTGCTATACACGAGTATACCATCTTTTTTTAATAAAGATGAAACCTCAGTTAGTATGTCTAACTGTATTTTTGCAAGGTTATGATTGTCTGATACTGATTTTGTATATTTAATATCCGGTTTCCTTCTTATGACGCCAAATCCTGAGCACGGTGCATCCACAAGAATTTTATCAAACTTTTGATCCTCAAAGATTTCCCTAGCCTTTCGACTATCATGGGCTTTTGTCTCTACATTTTCAATACCTAATCGTTTCACTGCTTCATTAATCAATTTTATTTTATGTTCATGTAGATCCAGTGAGTAAACCTTGCCCGTGTTTCCTAGTAGTTCGGCGATATGTGTTGTTTTACCGCCAGGTGCTGCGCAGCTATCGAGGATTTGATCACCTTTTTCAACACCAAGTGCTCTCGCAACCAGCATTGAGCTTTCATCTTGGATTGTAAAATATCCTTCTTTAAATGTCTTTGAATGAATTAAATTGCCACGAACAGCCTTAATCGCATCAAGAGAAACATCACCTTCAACAGCTTCGATATCCTCTTCTTTTAGCATTTGAATAAGTTTTTCTCTCGTTGTAACCAGGCTATTAATACGCCCCGTTTGCTCTGGTGGGGTACAATTTACCTCACACATTTTCCGAGTTTCTTCTATTCCAATTTGTTGAGCCCAACGCTTGACAAGCCAGATAGGGTGACTGGTTTCAACAGCAATTCTTTCAGCTTCATCAGTTATTTGGTCTAATGAAGGCAAACCCTCTCGTTGAACGGAACGTAAAACACCATTCACCAGCGAAGCGGTACCTTTATGCCCTCTTCTTTTGGCGATTTCAACTGCCTCAAAAAAGATTGCTCGCTCAGGTACTCGGTCTAAATAAATCATTTGATATAAGGAAAGTCTTAATAAGATTTTTACCCATTGATCAAGTTTTTTACTCTTTTTCAAAAACGGAACTAAATAATAATCCAATGTATCACGTCGTTGAATTGTTCCGTATACTATCTCTGTAAGTAATCCTACATCCTTTCCTTTAACCTCATGTTTTTTTATCATTTGATTTAAAAGAAGATTGCTATATGCTTGATTTTTTTCAATTTGCAATAAGATTTCAAGTGCTACATTTCTAACATTAGTTTTCGTCATTTTTGTCTCCTAGCTGAGTTCCCACCTGTATACTCGACCCCATCAGGAATTGCTCTGCACTCATCTTTTTCTTACCGGCAGGCTGAAGTTGGGTGATTTTTATATAAGTAGTATTCCCAGTCGAAACAATAAACCCATCTTTTTCAATTGAAACAACCGTTCCGCTCTTTGCAGAAGTTATAGAAGGAACCTTGTGGCCCCACCATATTTTCATTACATCGCCATTTAAAGTGGTATAAGCAACTGGCCACGGGTGAAGTCCACGTATATGGTTGTAAATATCTTCTCCATCTTTTGTCCAGTCTATCTTTTCCTGTTCCCGCTTAATATTTGATGCAAATGTTGCCTTAGAATCATCCTGTTTTATTGGTGTTATTTTATCTGCTAAAAGCAAAGGAATAGTTTCAGATAATAACTTTGAACCTGCAACACTTAATTTATCATGTAAAGAACCAACATGGTCTGTTTCTGATATTGGAATTTCAACTTGAGTTAAAATGTCCCCCGCATCTAGCTTTTCAACCATATACATGATAGTAACACCTGTTTTTTTCTTCCCCTGGAGAATTGAATAATGGATTGGTGCACCACCTCTAAGCTCAGGAAGTAAGGATGCATGTACATTTATGCATCCAAACTTAGGTGCTTCCAATAATTCATTAGGGAGAATTTGCCCGAAAGCAGCAGTTACGATTAAATCAGGCTTATAACTTAATACTTTTTCAATTTCTTCTTTTTCACGAATTTTATTTGGTTGTAGGACTGGTATGCGATGATTTAATGCCTCAACCTTTACAGGAGGAGGGGTTAAAACTCTTTTTCTACCAACCGGTCTGTCCGGTTGCGTTACTACTGCAACAACTTCATATCCATCTTCGATTATTTGACGTAAAACAGGTACTGAAAAGTCCGGTGTACCCATAAATACAATACGTTCCATGTAATTACCTACCCTTCAATTTCTCCTTCTTCATAAAAACGGTTCACCTTCGAGGTAAATAATATACCGTGGAGATGATCGATTTCATGTTGAATCGCACGGGCCAAGAATTCTCTTGCCTCAATTATATATGTTTTCCCTCTTCTGTTCTGAGCTCTTACTTTTACGTAATCATTGCGTGTAACTTCACCAAAAAGGTCCGGAAAACTGAGACAGCCTTCAGGACCCACCTGTTCACCTCTACGCTCAAGGATTACGGGATTAATAAGTTCAATAAGTCCGCTTTCGTCTCCAATATCAACGATTGCGATTTGTTTTGCAATTCCAACTTGAGGGGCAGCTAAGCCAACACCATCCGCTTCAAGCATTGTATCATACATATCTTTAATTAGTTTTGATAATTTCCGATCAAAGGTTGTCACCTTTTCACATTCTACCTCTAGTATTTCATTAGGGTATTTTACAATTGGTAATACTGACAAGTGTGTTCCTCCAACATTCTACTTTTTTACATATCTAGTTCCAGGCGCCATCGTCTGGAGCCATAAGTCAATCGCTTCTGTAGGTAAAAAACTGTCATCGCTCGGCATACGCTTGTCGCACTTGCCGGACGGTTAGGATTCCAGCGGCAGGCACAGGTCGTGGCCTGCCCTAGCTGGAATAGGGGCGCCTTGCTCATTTCTACTAGTCTCTCTCTTTTTTCAGAAGTTTAAACTACATCATAATATATGGGTTTAAGTCAATGGAAAGTGTAAGTGAGTTTTGTGAAATTTCACGTTGATAACGATCTACTATCCCTTTTAAAAGTTTATTAAGATTTGGCTCATTTTTGTATTTTATCATGCATTGGTATCGATATCTATTATTAATCCGAGCAATTGGTGAGGTTACCGGTCCTAAAATAATGGACTGATTAGATAAAGATTTTCGTAAATAGATTGCAATCTTCTCAGCAACATCCACCGTTTTCGTTAATTCTGGATGTGTGATGGTTACTAAAGCCAGATAGTAATAAGGTGGATAAGCATGAGCTTTTCTAATTCTCATTTCATTCTGATAAAAGCTGTCATAATCATGATGGCTCGCGAGCTCTATACTATAATGTTCAGGAGTATAACTCTGAATCACAACCTCACCTGGCAACTCATGGCGTCCCGCTCTACCACTGACTTGTGTAAGAAGCTGAAACGTTTTTTCGGATGAGCGAAAATCTGGCAGGTTAAGCATGGTATCAGCCGTTAATACACCAACTAATGTAACATTTGGAAAATCTAATCCTTTTGCAATCATTTGTGTACCTAATAAAATATCAGCTTTTCGATCACCAAATTCTTTTAATAACTTCTCATGGGCACCTTTTCGGCTTGTTGTATCTACATCCATTCGAATGACCCTTGCTTCTGGTAATACCTTAGCAAGTTCTTCTTCCACCTTCTGAGTGCCTGTTCCAAAGAAGCGAATATGCTCACTTCCACACTCTTGGCAAGTATTAGGCATGAATGTTTCGTAACCACAATAATGACATTTTAAACGGTGATGTGTTCTATGATAGGTTAGCGAAATTTCACAGTGTGGGCAATTTGCGACATATCCGCAATCCCTACACATGACAAACGAGGAATGCCCTCGCTTATTTAAAAATAAAACCGATTGTTCATTTCGTTCAAGTCGCTCAGTTAATTTTTCAAATAAAGAACCTGAAAACATGGAACGATTGCCGTTGCGTAATTCCTCACGCATATCTACGATTTCAACACTTGGTAGTGGTCTTTGATTAACTCTTTCCTTTAATGTTACGAGCTCATAAACATTCTTAGAGGCTCGTGCGAAGGATTCAAGCGTCGGTGTCGCACTTCCTAAAATAACAGGGGCATTATGGAGTTGCCCACGAAAAATAGCAACATCTCTCGCATGATATCGTGGATTGTCTTCCTGTTTATAACTGGATTCATGTTCTTCATCAATAATGATGATTCCGAGGTTCTCAAACGGTGCAAAAATAGCAGATCTGGCCCCAACTACAACACTAACTTCCTTACGGTATATCTTTCGCCATTCATCATATTTCTCTCCGATTCCTAGGCCACTATGCATAACGGCAACCCGAGAGCCAAATCGGCCCTTAAAGCGACTTACCATTTGTGGGGTCAGAGAGATTTCTGGCACAAGCACGATCGCTTCTTTACCTCTTTTTAAGACTGCATCAATTGCCTGCATATAGACCTCGGTCTTCCCACTTCCTGTAACACCATACATTAAAAACACCTTATGAAGAACATCCTCAATTGAGGCAAGGATAGGAGAAATCGCTTTTTGTTGTTCCGTTGTTAGTGGCATTGGTGTAGTCTGTTCAAAATGCTTGTCCGCATATGGATCCCGGTATACCTCAACATTTCTTTCTGAAAGAAAACCCTTTTTGACCATTGTTCGAATCGTGCTATCTGTCACGCCAACCTTCTGTAAAAGTTCCTTTAAAAAGATTGGCTTATTGTCCTTTAAAAAATAGACAAGTACCTCTTTTTGTCTATTAGCAGTTGCTGGAAGTTCGTGGATTATTTTTTCAGTCTCCGCTACTGAAATCGAAAGCTGCACCTGCTTCATTGTCTTCTTGTTGCTACGATTTTTTACTTTGTAGACAACTTCAAGGAGGCCTTTTTTTATATCCTTTTGGTAAATATGTAGTAAATCATTTTTTTCTGCATCTTCCCAACTAATCACATCATGTTGGATAAAAGAAGCTTGAATGGCTGGCTCCAATTCACTTCTTTTTGAAGGTTCAAGTAATCTTATTTCTTTTTCATATTTGGCCCGCATGGCTGATGGAAGCATCGCTTGTAATGCAGAGATTGTAAAACAAAGCGTTTTTTCTGTTAACCATTTCCCAATATGAAGAAGCTCCTCGTTCAAGGCAGGTGTCAGGTCAAGCAAGGAATGAATTTCCTTTAATTTTTCCACTTCTCCCTCAGCTGATAGGCACATAACGAATCCCTGCACTTTGCGGGGACCAAATGGAACAACGACCCTCATACCAGGTACGACGATGTCCTTCCATTTATCAGGAACTAGATAATCATAGGTTTTATCTGTTTGCATTGCCGGAACATCTACGATTATGCTTGCGATTTTCATTTATTCTCGCCATCCAAGAGCTTTTTCACTTCTTGAAGTATTGCTTTTGCAACTTCAAGTTTAGTCATCATCGGCAAATCTTTTTGTGTTCCATCCTTTTTAAAAAGCGTTACTACATTTGTATCAGTACCGAAACCCGCCCCTAGTGTCGTCACATTATTTGCAACGATCATGTCAAGGTTTTTCGAGGTAAGTTTGCGTTTTGCATATTCATCTATATTATCTGTTTCAGCAGCAAAACCAATTAATAATTGATGATCCTTTTTTTCTCCTAACGTTTTTAATATATCGGTTGTTCTTTCTAGTTCTAGGACAAGGTCACCCGTTTTCTTTTTCATTTTTCCATCATAGACTTGCTTAGGACGATAATCTGCAACAGCTGCAGATTTTATGACAATATCACTTTGTTGATAATGGGACATCACTTGTGTAAACATCTCTTCTGCAGATTCAACTGATATCACTCTAACTTTAGGTGGAACTGGTAGATTAGTCGGTCCAGAAATCAAGGTTACTTCTGCACCCGCTTTACCTGCAGCCTCTGCAAGAGCATACCCCATTTTACCGGTTGAACGATTAGTGAAGAATCGGACAGGATCAAGTTTCTCACGTGTTGGCCCAGCAGTTATTAAGACCTTTTTACCTTGTAAAATTGGTTTTTCAGAAAAATGAGCAGTAATAAGTTCAACAATTTTTTCAGGCTCTTCAAGGCGTCCTTTTCCAACATACCCACATGCCAAATACCCTTCAGAAGGTTCAATAAATTGATATCCATCCCGAGCTAAGATTTCGATATTTCGTTTTACAGCAGGATGATCATACATATGGACATTCATTGCAGGAGCAATCCATACAGGGGCAGTAGTTGCAAGCAATGTTGTCGTGATCATATTGTCTGCAATTCCATTTGTGAGTTTACCGATTATATTTGCTGTCGCAGGTGCAACTACAACTAAATCGGCCCAATCTGCAAGATCAATATGGGCAATAACAGCCGAATTTTTTTCATCAAATGTATCAAAATATACATCATTCCTGGACAAAGCTTGGAATGTTAATGGTGTAACAAATTTCATTGCAGATTCGCTCATAATTACTTTTACTTGAGCTCCTGCTTGGGTTAACTTGCTTGTCAAAGCTGCTGCCTTGTACACCGCAATTCCACCACTCACGCATAGTAATATTTTTTTATTTAGCACTTGAATCCCCCTTTTATAGAAAAGCTAAATCCCATTGCTTAGCCCTGACAAGCAAAAATCTAATCACGCACCAAATTCTTAATTTCGGTGGTGAATTTGGCTTATAACTTCTAGGACTTGGCGCTTAGGCTAGACATATCTTAAAAAAATAACAACCTACAAGAGAGGTTGTTATTTTTGGTTATTCAGTAATTGTTGGTGTAGTATCAACAGCGGTTTTCTTGTCAGTCGAATAAAAAAGTAAACCGGCATCAATTTCTTCTAATGCTTTACCAACTGATTTAAAAGATACAGGCTTCTGCACCATTCCGTTATTCTTCTCTTGCATTTCTCTTGCCCTTTTTGCAGCAACAGTTACAAGTGTGTACTTGGAATTCAATTTATTTAATAATGAATCTATAGATGGATTTAACATTTAAAAATCACCCTCCAGCATTTTTTTATATCGTCTTGCTACTCGATCTCTTCGGCAATGTTCAGCCGTTACAATTGCATTAATTCGATCGCATGCAAGTTCTACTTGATCATTTTCAACTACATAATCATAAGCGTCCATCATTTCAATTTCTTCTTTTGCTACCTTCATTCTGTTGAGAATTAAATCATCAGTTTCAGTACCCCTCGTCACAATCCTGTTTTTTAATTCCTTCAAACTTGGCGGCGCTAAGAAAATGAATAACCCCTCTGGGAATGCTTTTCTTACTTGAAGTGCACCTTGTACCTCTATTTCTAGAAATACATCTCTACCTTCCTGTAAGGTTGACTCTACATAGTCAATTGGGGTTCCATAATAGTTCCCTACATACTCTGCCCATTCTAGAAGCTTGTCGTTTTTTATTAATTCCTCAAACTCTTCTCTCGATTTAAAGAAGTAATCTACACCATCTACTTCACCCTCGCGGGGTTTTCTTGTCGTCATCGAAATAGAGTATTGGAATTTTGTATCAGGCTGAGAAAAAATAGCTTTTCGAACAGTACCTTTCCCGACACCAGATGGACCTGATAAAACAATTAGTAAACCTCTTTCTTTCATTCGTTCTAATACCTACCCTTCGTCTGTTAGCTCATCTTCTTTTGATAGTCTCTGTGCAACCGTCTCAGGCTGGACTGCGGATAGTATAATGTGGTCACTATCCATAATCATAACCGCACGCGTTCTTCTTCCGTATGTAGCATCAATGAGCATTCCTCGATCACGAGCATCTTGAATGATTCGTTTAATCGGAGCAGATTCGGGACTCACAATCGAAATAATTCTGTTGGCCGAGACAATATTCCCGAATCCGATATTTATTAATTTGATTTGCACGTAAACTCCCCCAATAAGTACCCCTCTATTTTTGCCGTGATAATGGCTTTATAATCAAGCTTATTCAATATTTTGAACTTGCTCTTTTATTTTCTCTAGTAAACTTTTTATTTCCACTACATGTTTTGCAATCGTAGGATCATTCGCCTTTGAACCGATTGTATTGGTTTCCCTATTCATTTCTTGTACGATAAAATCGAGTTTTCGGCCAATAGGTTCATTCGTACTTGCAGTTTGTTTAAACTGACTTATATGACTTTCGAGACGGGTCAGTTCTTCACTGATATCAGCTTTTTCTGCAAATAGAGCGACCTCCGTAAGGATACGATTTTCATCAAATTCATTCCCCACATATTCTTTGATCCTTTTTTCAATTCGATCGCGATACTGAGTAACCACAATTGGTGCATATTCTTTAATAGTATGTACATTATCTGCTACTAGGTCGAGATAAGAGAAAATCACTTCCATTAATGACTTTCCTTCAGCTTCCCTCATTTGTTTTAATCGGAGTGTAGCACTTTGAATCACCTCAAGGACCGTTGATTCTAGTTCATTATTCTCCATTTCCTTCTCTTCAAATGAAAGAATATTTTCGTTTGAAAGTAGCTGCTGTGAAGTAATTTGATCACTAAGTTGGTATTTTTCTTGGATGACTTTGGTTGTTAAAACGAGCTCTTCTAATAAATCCCAGTCAATGGAAATTGCTTTCGTAACTAGTCCTTCACCTTCAATATTTAAAAATACTTCGACACGACCTCTTTTTACATGCTCTAATATCGCTTTTTTTATTTTATCCTCAAGAAACAGTAGTTGTCTAGGTAATCTTATATTGATTTCACAGAATCGATGGTTTACAGATTTCAGTTCAACATGAACGGTGTAGCCATCCATTTCCTTATTGGCACGACCATAACCTGTCATACTTGCTATCATCTTTTCACTTCCAATCTAACATAAAAGAGACATTACTTTATAGATAAAATTTCTTATTTCTATACTTATTTTACCATTGTTTATTAAAATCGAATAGTTTTTAAAGATTTCAACAAGAAAGAAAAAAGGTAATAGAGTGCATACTCCATTACCTCACGAATTATAACATAGTTTCATCACTAAAATCCAAGCCTAGCACTTTATGCACGAGCCACGGAACGTTTGTTCGTTAATAATGATCCTGCTAATAGGAATGTTGGAATTGCTGACATTCCAATAACTAGGAGCCAATCTCTTGGTTCAATTGCGTACGTCTTGAAGACCGGTTGTAATGGTGGATAGTAAATTACAACTAACATTAGTACGATAGATGAGATGACCGCCCATACTAAGTACATATTTTGGAATGGATTCCGGTGGAAAATAGACCGTTCACTACGACAATCAAATACGTGGATAAGCTGGGCCATTACAAGAGTTGCAAACGCAATGGTTTGGGCATATCCTAAATTGCTCGGATCCCTATGATAGACAACCATAAATGCAGCCAAGGTTGCTATCCCTATTAAAAAGCCGCGGCTGACAATTTTCCAGCCCAATCCTCTTGCAAAAACCCCTTCTTTTGGATGGCGTGGGCCATGTTTCATCAAATTGCCCTCTGGTTGATCAAGTCCAAGCGCCATTGCTGGTAATCCATCCGTTACCAGGTTAACCCAAAGGATTTGGATTGGTACGAGTGGTAATGGTAAGCCCATTAACATCGCGAATAACATCACAAGTATTTCACCAACATTAGAAGCTAATAAATAACGGATAAACTTTCTAATATTTTCATAGATATTTCGGCCTTCTTTAATAGCTGCTTTAATCGTCGCAAAGTTATCATCAAGTAATACTAACGAAGATGCTTCTTTTGCTACATCTGTACCTGTAATGCCCATCGCAATTCCGATATCGGATGCTTTAATTGCCGGTGCATCGTTTACACCATCACCTGTCATCGCAACAATATGGCCCCTGCTTTGAAGTGCTTTTACAATTTTTAATTTATGTTCAGGTGACACCCTTGCATATACATAGACATCATCGACAATTTCCTCTAGCTCTTCTACATCCATTTTAGAAAGAGCATACCCATCTAGCACTTTACCCCCTGGAGGTAGAATACCAAGCTGTGTAGCAATCGCTTTTGCTGTAATTAAATGGTCTCCTGTAATCATAACTGTCTTAATGCCAGCATCTTTACATTCTTTAACTGCATCTTTTACTTCTGGTCTTGGCGGATCAATCATTCCTTGAACCCCAATAAAGGTTAATTCGCTTTCAGCTTCGCTTTCCGACACTAACTTTTGGTTTGGCCGTAATTGTTTAAAGCCAACTGCAATAGTACGAAGAGCATCTGAGGCTAAGCTCTCAATCGCATCCTTAATCTCATTCTCGTACCCTACCGTTAATGGCTGCTGTTTATTGTCCCAAAGGACCGATTTACTAACTCCTAGTAATACATCTGGTGCACCCTTTGTAACAACAAATTGATTTCCAGCTCTATCTTTTACAATGACACTCATCATTTTTCTTGCAGAATCAAATGGGAACTCTTCAACAATATCAAATTGCTCAGCTAATAATTGATTTGTAAGTCCTGCTTTAATACCCGCAACAAGTAAAGCTCCTTCAGTTGGGTCTCCATCAAGAATAATATCATCATCCTTCTGCTTTAATGATGCATTATTACACAACACTCCAAAAGTTAATAATTGTTGAAGAGTCTTATGTTCTGATGGTTTGATTTCTCTATCCCCCGAGAAAAATTTTCCATCTACATCATACCCTGTACCTGTTACAGACCAAGTTTTGCCACCAGACCAAAGATGTGTAACCGTCATCTTGTTTTGAGTCATCGTTCCTGTTTTATCTGAGCATATGACCGAAGCACAGCCCAAAGTTTCAACTGCAGGCAAGCGTCGGACAATTGCATTTTTCTTAATCATTCTTTGAACACCTAAAGAAAGGGCAACAGTAACAATGGCCGGCAATCCTTCAGGTATTGCAGCAACAGCCAATGAAACTCCCGCTAGGAACATTTCATAAAGCTCATGTCCATTTATAACACCTACAACCACAACTAAGAGGGTTAAAATTAATGCTACGGTGATTAAAACCTTACCTAATTGCTCCAATCTTCTTTGCAATGGAGTAATCATCGCTTCGGCTGATTGAAGGAGTTCTGCAATTTGGCCCATCGCTGTATTCATACCAGTTCCTACCACGATACCTACACCACTACCACGTGTAACCATTGTGCCCATAAATGCCATATTTTCTTGATCACCGAGGGAGACTTCACCCTCACGAATCGGTTCAACATGCTTTGTAACAGGCACAGATTCCCCTGTAAGTGCGGATTCCTCAATTTCTAAGCTTTTGACATCAATTAAACGCACATCCGCACCTATACGATCACCACTGGTGAATTTTATGATATCACCTATAACGAGTTCCTTTGAAAGAATACGAACCCATTCATTACTTCGAAAAACATTCACCTGTGGTGCGGAGAGTTCCTTTAAGGCTTGAAGCGATTTTTCTGCTTTTCGTTCTTGGAAAAAACCCAAAAACCCATTAATTAAAACTATAGCCATAATTGCGATAGCATCAATGTATTCCCCTAACAACCCGGAAATCAAGGTTGCAGCAAGTAATACAAGAACCATAAAGTCCTTAAATTGAGCTAAAAAAAGCAAAATTGCTGAAGCGCGTTCGGCTTCCTTCAATTCATTATATCCAAATTGCTTTTGTCGCTGCTTTACTTCTTGGTCGGAAAGACCATGAGAAAGGCTTGTATTAACTTTTTTTTCGACCTCTTCTGATCTAAGCTCATACCATTTCATCCGTCTTTTACACACCCCTCACATTAAATCATAATCAAATGAACCTTCGCGTATTTGCCTCCCAATTTTTAGGCCCACAGGTTGTGGGATTCAAAGATGTTGCCAAAGGAAGTGGCGTAAATAGTCTTTGAACTTATGCTCGAAAAATCGAGGCATCCGCCGGAGGCTGAATTACTTCATCAGAAGTGGCGTACTTCTGATGAAGTAAATTCTATCTATGAAAGCTTATTCAGTCTCGTCCAAAAAAATGCTATACTTTTTCTAAGTTACCTATTTATTGGTACAATAACATTGAAGAGGAACTGGAAGACACTGTCTTCTATTGATATGGAAAAGAGGAAACACGTATGACATTCGATGGAATCTTCACACATGCAATTGTGAATGAATTACAAAAAACATTAGATAGTGGTAGGATTTCAAAAATCTATCAACCATATAAAAATGAACTTATCTTTCAGGTTCGTTCAAATGGAAAGAATCATAAGCTACTCCTTTCAGCACACCCAAGTTATGCCCGTATCCATTTAACAAATGAGTTATATGATAACCCACATGAGCCGCCGATGTTTTGTATGTTACTCCGCAAACATCTAGAGGGCAGTATCATCGAAAATATCCGTCAAGTTGATATGGATAGAATAATTATTTTTGATATTAAAGGCCGAAATGAACTTGGTGATGTCTCTCTAAAACAACTGATTATTGAAATTATGGGTAGACATAGTAACATCATCCTCGTTGATTCTGAAAAACAGATAATCCTTGATAGCATTAAGCATATTTCACCAGCAGTCAATCGTCATCGTACTGTATTGCCAGGGTATACATATGTTTTTCCGCCTGCTCAGGAAAAGATTAATCCTTTTACAGTCGATGAAGAGACATTCTTGAAAAAAATTGATTTTAATGCTGGTCGATTAGATCAGCAGATTGTGCAAAAATTTTCTGGGATCTCCCCTGTATTTGCAAAAGAAGTTGTATTTCGCGCCGGTATAGCTAATCAAAAAACATTACCTGATCCTTTTTTATCAATGATATCAATAATCAAACAAAATCAATTTACACCACAAATCATAACAAAGGGACAAAAGGATTTTTTCTATATCCTTCCTTTACATCATATTGGTGGTGAGGCTAAGGCATTCACTACAATTAGTGAAATGCTCGATCGTTTTTATTTTGGAAAAGCAGAACGTGATCGGGTTAAGCAGCAAGGCAATGATTTAGAACGTTTTATCCATAATGAAAAAACAAAAAATGAGAAAAAAATTAAAAAACTTGAAGCAACCTTAGTCGAGTCCGAAAAAGCTGAAAAATATAAGCTCTTTGGTGAACTTCTGACAGCGAATATGTATGCGATAACCCGAGGCGACAAGGAAATTGAAGTACTAAATTATTACTCAGGGGAAAATGAAATGGTGAAAATCCCTCTACACCCACAAAAGTCACCCTCTGAAAATGCGCAAAGTTATTTTTCAAAGTATCAAAAGGCAAAGAATGCTGTTTCCTATGTAGAGCATGAAATTGCGAAAGCTAACGAAGAGATTGCTTATTTCGAGTCTCTATTGCAGCAAATTGAATCAGCTGCTCCAAAGGATTTGCAGGAAATCCGCGAGGAACTTATGGAAGAAGGTTATTTGAAGAAAAAGCAACAAAAAGGAAATAAGAAGATGAAACCAATAAAACCTTCTATTGAGCGCTATGTAGCAAGTGATGGGACAGAAATCCTTGTCGGTAAAAACAATAAACAAAATGATTATTTAACAAATAAACTTGCAGCAAGAGATGAGATATGGTTGCATACAAAGGGCATACCCGGTTCACATGTGATTATTAGAAGCAAACAACCATCACCAGATACAATCCTTGAGGCAGCGACAATTGCAGCGTATTTCAGTAAAGCAAAAAATTCATCCTCTGTACCTGTTGATTACACACTTGTGCGCCACGTTAAGAAACCGAATGGTTCTAAACCTGGCTATGTTATCTATGATAATCAACAAACCGTATATGTGACACCACAAGAAGACTTGATTTTGCAGCTTAGAAAATAAATAAAAAAATTAATGCCCTAGGATCGCTTAATACCTAGGGCATTTATATTATGCTTTAGTTGTATACCAGTCCACTGGATTTTCTCTCCAGCTCTTTAGGCTTTCAATATCGTTTTCAGATACGACATTTTTATCAAGCGCAACATTTATTAAGGTTGGATAATCAGTTAAGGTATGAGCTGAAATATTAGCTGCTTCTAAGCTAGCTGTTGCTGCTGGAAGCTGATACGAAAAGATTGCAACAATTCCTAATACTTCGCACCCTGCTTCACGAAGTGCTTCAGCTGCTGTAATAGCACTGCCCCCCGTTGAAATAAGATCTTCTATTACGACAACTTTTTGTCCTTTAACCACTTTGCCTTCAATTTGATTACCTTTTCCATGTGCTTTTGCTTTACTTCGCACATAGCACATTGGGATATTTAATACATCACTTACCCATGCTGCATGAGGAATCCCTGCGGTTGCAGTTCCAGCAATAACTTCGACCTCAGGATAATGAATCTTAATTAATTCAGATAATCCTTTTGCAATTTCCCTGCGAACCTGTGGGAAAGAAAGAGTCATTCGATTATCACAATAAATAGGAGATTTTAAACCTGAAGACCATGTGAATGGCTCATTTGGCTGTAAAAATACCGCCCCGATTTCTAATAAATGTGCTGCTATTTCTTTATTCATACTCGTACCCCTTCCCATGCTGCTTTCATTTGTTTATATGTTTGTAATGGGTTATTTGCTCGCGTGATTGATCTACCTACGACAATCGCAGTTGATCCTAATTCTCGTGCTTTTTCAGGTGTTACAACTCTTGCTTGATCTCCTATATCATCGCTAGCTTGGCGAATTCCAGGCGTAACTGTCATAAATTCGTTTCCTAGCTTTTTATTGATTACCGGAACTTCAAGAGAGGAACATACGACTCCATCTAGTCCACTATCCTTTGTCATTGTTGCATACTCGACAACTACATCTAACAAATTACGTTCGATTAGTAATTCGTTTCTCATCACTTCTTCCGTTGTACTCGTAAGCTGTGTGACAGCAATACACTTGGGTCTCGATTGCCCCATTGTAGTTCCAGCTTCAAGTCCTTCGCGGGCCGCAACCATCATTCCCCGTCCTCCAGCAGCATGGACATTGACTAAGTCCACACCAAGACCTGCCAAACGTTTCATGCTAGAATATACGGTATTTGGAATATCATGAAGTTTTAAATCTAGGAAAATAGAATGACCTTGTTCTTTTAAGAAGTGAATGACTGATGGTCCTTCTTGATAATATAGCTCCATTCCGACTTTCACAAAAAGTGGCTCTTTCCCAAATTCCTTGAGAAAGTCCTTCGCATATGGTAAGTTTGGAAAATCGAGAGCAATAATTAACGGTCGTTGCATTACTTCCAGCTCCTTCCCTGACATTCCGAGATATACTCAAAACCATATTTATCTAGTAATCTTGGAAGATCCTCAATAATTGACGGGCAAACATATGGGTCCACAAAATTGGCAGTCCCAACTGCAACAGCACTTGCACCAGCATAAAAATATTCAAGGACATCTTCAGCTGATTGAACGCCACCCATTCCGATAATCGGAATAGACACTGCCTGACTCACTTCATGAATCATACGGATTGCAACAGGTTTGATAGCTGGACCTGATAAGCCCCCCGTTTTATTTGCTAAAATTGGGTTTCCTGTTTTAAGATCAATCCGCATTCCGATTAAAGTATTAATCATTGTTAAACCATCTGCACCCGCTTCTTCGATTGCTTTTGCCATTTCAACAATGTTTGAAACATTCGGTGATAATTTAACGTATACTGGAACACTAGATGCTTCTTTTACATATTTCGTAAGTTCTGCAGCCACCTCTGGAATCGTACCGAATGCAATTCCACCGGTTTTTACATTTGGACATGAAATATTTAATTCTAATGCATGAACGTTAGATGCCTTCGAGATTTCCTTTGCGACTTTGACATAATCTTCAATTTGTGAACCTGCAACATTCGCAATAATGGGTACATCGAATTGATCAAGCCACGGAAGCTCTTCAGCCATGACTTTCTCAAGTCCTGGATTTTGTAATCCAATTGCATTTAACATCCCTGCACTGGTCTCTGCAACTCGTGGAGTTGAGTTTCCGAATCTTGGTTCTACAGTTGTTGCTTTAATCATAATTGCACCCAATGTGCTCAAATCGTAAAACTTCGAGTATTCTTTTCCGAACCCAAAGCAACCAGATGCTGGCATGATCGGGTTTTTTAGTGATAAACCTGGTAGTTCAACTTGAAGTCTGTTCATAGTACCACCTCTCCTACCTTAAATACTGGCCCATCACTGCATACTTTTTTATAAGTATAACCTTCCGGATCATCTTGAAGATGACATACACATGCAAAACATGCTCCAATTCCACAGCCCATTCTTTCTTCTAAAGAGATATATGCATTTCGATCAGGGAAGGCCGCTTCAAGCGCTTTTAGCATTGGTGTTGGTCCACAGGAATAAAGTGTGTCAAATATTATACCGTTATTAGAGATGACATCTGTTACAAAACCTTTCGTTCCAACTGTTCCATCCACTGTTGCGATATAAGTTTCACCTAACCCATTAAATTTTTCTTCATAAAACACAGCATATTTTGATTGGAATCCAAGGACGTGAATCACTTTAACACCTTTTGCAACGAGGCGCTTCGATAATTCATAAAGTGGGGGAACTCCAATTCCTCCACCGACAAGCAAGGCTGTCTCACCAACACCTACTTCCTCAACAGGAAAGCCGTTTCCAAGTGGACCTAACACATCGACTAATTGTTCGATGTTTTTTTCAGAAAGGACTCTTGTGCCGAGTCCTTCCCTTCGATAAATCAGTGTGCACTCTTGCTTTTCTTGATTAATATTTGCAATACTAATAGGTCTTCGTAATAAAGGGTCCATTCCATCACTGACTTTTACGTGGACAAATTGTCCCGGATCGTTCATTGCCAAAACCAATTCCCCTGCTAATGTTAGTTCAAAAATATCCTCAGCAATTTGAATGTGGCTCACAATTTTCATTTGTTCCTTTTTAATCATGAGTGTACCACCTCACGTTTTTGCACGTGAGAACCCATCACTTCACTTGAGAATGTCATGGATTCTAATACCTTCACGATTGCTTTAGCAGTATCTAGTGAAGTTAAACATGCAACTCCATTCTCAACTGTTTCACGGCGGATTCTAAAGCCATCTCTTGCAGGCTGTTTTCCTTTTGTTAATGTGTTTATAACAAATTGAGCTTTTCCTTGGCGAATGACATCAATTAAGTTTGGAGCATCTGAACCAATTTTATTAACGACGGTAACAGGAATGTTTTCTTTTTGTAAGTAGCTTGCAGTTCCACTTGTTGCTAAAAGTTGATAGCCAATTGTGTGGAATCGTTTTGCAATTTCAAGCGCTTCTTCCTTGTCTTTATCCGCTACTGTTAATAATACAGATCCATATTTAGGAATCGTGATTCCGGATGCAACTAGGCCTTTATATAATGCTTTTTCTAGCGTATAGTCTTTGCCCATTACTTCACCAGTTGATTTCATTTCTGGTCCAAGCGAAATGTCCACATTGCGAAGTTTTGCGAACGAGAAAACTGGTACCTTCACATAAACTCCTTCGCTTTCTGGGTGTAGTCCTGTAGTAAACCCTTGTGATGGTAATGATTGTCCAAGAATAACCTTTGTCGCAATATTTGCCATTGGTACGCCAGTTATTTTACTTAAAAATGGGACTGTACGGCTTGATCTTGGGTTTACTTCGATTACAAAGACTTCTTCGTTATAGACCACAAATTGAATGTTTAATAGACCAATAATATTTAATCCTTTTGCAAGGGCAATCGTATTGTCAATGATTTGTTGTCTTACATGTTCTGATAAAGTTTGAGGTGGATATACGGCAATCGAGTCACCAGAGTGTACTCCAGCACGTTCGATGTGCTCCATAATTCCTGGAATATATACTGTTTCCCCATCAGAAATGGCATCTACTTCAATTTCCTTACCGGTTAAATAGCGGTCAATTAGTACTGGATGCTCAGGGTTAATTTTCACGGCATTCTCCATATAATGTAGAAGCTCTTCTGTTTGATAGACAATCTCCATCGCTCTTCCACCTAGCACATATGAAGGTCTCACAAGCACTGGATAACCGATCGCTTCCGCAATGACAACTGCTTCGTCAACCGAAGTTGCTGTTTTTCCTTTAGGTTGTGGTATGCCAAGTGAAATAACTGTTTGCTCAAATTTATCTCTATTTTCTGCACGGTCTAAATCCTCTAAAGACGTACCCAAAATTTTCACTCCGCGCTTAACTAAAGAACTTGCTAGATTGATAGCTGTTTGACCACCAAACTGTACAACTACACCTTCAGGCTGTTCAAGGTCTATGATATGCATAACATCCTCAATAGTTAATGGCTCAAAGTATAGCTTATCTGAAATACTGAAGTCAGTTGATACTGTTTCAGGGTTATTGTTGATAATGATTGCTTCATAGCCAGCTTGTTTAATCGCCCAAACAGAATGAACGGTTGCATAATCGAACTCAACACCCTGCCCGATTCGGATTGGACCTGAACCTAGAACGATAACACTCTTCTTATCCGTTACAATTGATTCATTTTCATCCGCATATGTTCCATAATAATAAGGTGTTTCTGATTCAAATTCAGCTGCACATGTATCGACTATTTTATATACCGGGACTATTCCTGCTTGTTTACGAGTTTCATAAATTTCAATTTCTGTTGAATTCCATAACTCCGCGATGATAGAGTCAGCAAATCCTTTCTTTTTTGCCACCGTCAATGTTTCTAAATCACCTTTATTTTCCCGTATTGTGTTTTCGAGCGTGATTATATTTTCAAATTTTTGGAGGAAGAATAAATCAATTTCACTCCATTCATGAATCTGTTGAATGGTGATGCCGCGTCTAATTGCTTCCGCAAGGTAGAATAGACGCTCATCTCCAGCTTTCCTAATTCTCTTTTCAATTGTGGCAAGATCAGCATTCGTTGCATCCTCTAATTGAATATGAGAAACATTTGACTCGAGTGATCGAACTGCTTTTAGTATGGATTCCTCGAAATTACGTCCTATTGCCATAACTTCACCTGTGGCTTTCATTTGCGTTCCAAGTCGGCGGTTTGCAGACTCGAACTTATCAAATGGAAAGCGGGGGATTTTTGTAACGATATAGTCAAGTGCAGGTTCAAAGGCTGCATATGTTTTTCCTGTAACAGGGTTAATCATCTCATCAAGCGTTAAACCTACTGCAATTTTTGCTGCAAGTTTCGCAATTGGATAACCCGTCGCCTTAGATGCTAACGCTGAAGAACGACTCACACGTGGGTTTACCTCGATAATATAGTAATTGAAACTATACGGATCAAGTGCTAACTGCACATTACATCCACCTTCAATCCCAAGTGCGCGGATGATTTTTAAAGATGTGTTTCGTAAGAGCTGATATTCTCGGTCACTTAATGTTTGGCTCGGTGCCACAACAATTGAATCACCAGTGTGAATACCAACTGGGTCTACGTTTTCCATGTTACATACTACAATTGCAGTATCTGCAGAATCGCGCATTACTTCGTATTCAATCTCTTTAAACCCTGCAATACTCTTTTCTAATAGACATTGTGTTACAGGACTATTTTTCAATCCACTTGTCACAATTTCAATCAATTCTTCCTCATTGTTACAAATTCCACCACCAGTACCTCCTAAGGTAAAGGCTGGTCTAACAATTACGGGGTATCCTACCTTTTCAATAAATCCGTATGCTTCGTCTAGGTTATGGATAATCTCACTTTCTGGCACAGGCTCATTCAGTTCGTTCATTAAGCTTCGGAATAAATCACGATCTTCGGCTTTTTCAATCGCTGAAAGAGTTGTCCCTAGGATTTCAACACCACATTCTTCAAGAACGCCTGATTTTGAAAGTTCTACAGCCATATTTAAGCCCGTTTGACCACCTAGTGTTGGCAGGATTGCATCCGGTCTTTCTTTACGAATAATTTTGCTTACAAATTCTAATGTTATTGGTTCAATATAAACTTTATCTGCAATTTCAACATCCGTCATAATGGTTGCAGGGTTTGAATTAACCAAGATTACCTTGTAGCCTTCTTCTCGTAGAGCTAAGCAGGCCTGAGTTCCTGCATAATCAAACTCTGCTGCTTGCCCAATCACGATTGGACCTGATCCGATTACTAGAATAGTTTTAATATCTAAGCGTTTTGGCATAGCTCTTCGCCTACTTTCTTGAAGTTTTCAATCATCTGTAAAAAGTCGTTAAATAAGCTATTTGCATCCTCAGGTCCAGGTGAAGCCTCCGGGTGATACTGAACAGTGAATGCTGGATAATCTAAATGGCGCAGTCCTTCTACTGATCCATCATTTAGTGCTATATGTGTTACTTCCAGTCTTGTAGAAGCTAAAGACTTTTCATTAACTGTATAACCATGGTTTTGAGAAGTAATAGCAACCTTTCCTGATTGTAGGTGCTTAACCGGATGGTTCGATCCTCTATGTCCAAATTTCATTTTTTCAGTATCGGCACCACCAGCTAAAGCAAATAATTGGTGACCTAAGCAAATTCCGAATAAAGGAACCTTTCCTAAAACGCCGTTAATCATTTCAATAGCTTCAGGTACATCTTTTGGATTTCCAGGTCCATTACTTAACATGATTCCGTCAGGTTTGAGTCGAAGAATTTCTTCCGCTGTTACATTGTAAGGAACGACAATTACATCACAGTCACGGTGATTAAGTTCGCGTAAAATCCCGTGTTTCATACCAAAATCAACTAAAACAACACGATGTCCTCTACCTGGGCTTGGATAAGAACCTTTTGTAGAAACTTGTTTTACTTGGTCAGTAGGTAAGGTACGATTACCAAGTTGGGTGATAACTTCACTAACATTGACACCCATTCCACAAATAGCACCTTTTAATGTCCCATATTGACGTATAATTCTTGTAAGTTTTCTTGTATCAATTCCAGAAAGTCCTGGAATATTTTTTGACTTAAAATACTCGTCTAAATTAAATTGACTTCTAAAATTTGATGGATGGTCACACACTTCATTTACTATAAAACCACTTATTGCTGGGGTGATTGATTCAAAATCATCTCGATTTATACCGTAGTTTCCGATTAAGGGATATGTTAATGTTACTATTTGGCCACAATAGGATGGGTCTGATAAAATTTCTTGATAACCTGTCATTCCGGTATTAAAAACAACCTCACCAAACTTCTCAGTCTCACTTCCGAATCCATCACCAACAAAAATGGTCCCATCTTCTAAAATAAGCTGTCGCTTCATACTAGAACACTTCCTTTCTGCCATACAATGTTGCCATTTACAAGTGTCATGACCGGCCATCCTTTGCATTCCCAGCCAGTAAATGGTGTGTTTTTTCCTTTTGAAACAAAGCTTTCTGGATCGATTTTTTCTGTAGCGTTTAGATCTATTACAGTTAAATCAGCATTCTTACCAATTTCTAAGGTTCCAAATGGTAGTTTAAATGTGTTTGCTGGTTTATTTGTTAAGAAGTCTACTAATTGCTTTAATGTCATTTTATTGGTTTCTACAAAATGTGTATAAAGAAGTGGGAATGCTGTCTCTAAACCAACGATGCCAAATGGCGCTAGAGCCATTCCCTGTGCTTTTTCCTCACTTGCATGTGGTGCATGATCTGTAGCGATAAAATCAATTGTTCCATCAAAGAGTCCTTCAATAAGGGCCTCCAGATCCTCTCTTCCACGTAATGGAGGATTCATTTTATAATTTGTGTCTAGGCTAGGGATGTCTTCATCACATAGTAATAAATGATGTGGTGTAACCTCAGCTGTTACATGGATACCTGCACGCTTTGCATCTCTGATGACTCGAACTGATTCCTTTGTACTTACATGACATACATGGTAGTGACAGCCAGCTGCTTCAGCTAATAAAACATCCCTTGCAATATGTACGGATTCGCACACAGAAGGAATTCCATTGATTCCATGTTTCTTCGAAAATTCACCCTCATGAACAGAACCTTTATTGATTAACGTATTTTCCTCACAATGGGCTACAATTGGCATATCAATCGCCGCCGCTTGCTTCATGGCTTCAAGCATCATTCCAGCAGATTGAATTCCAACACCGTCATCAGTGAAAGCGAATGCTCCTGCTTGCTTTAATCCATTCATATCCGTAAGTTCTTGACCAAGCTCACGAATGGTGATAGAAGCATATGGAAGAACATTCACATGAGCCGTATCCTTGATTCGTTGTTGTAACCAATTCATTTGTTCAACTGAATCTGGAACTGGTCTAGTGTTTGGCATTGCTGCAATTGTCGTGAACCCACCTTTTGCCGCCGAAAGACTTCCGGTTTCAATTGTTTCTTTATGTTCGCCTCCAGGTTCACGAAGGTGGACATGGACATCAACGAAACCTGCTGATACAAACATTCCTTCTACATCAATTACCATACAATTCGTTGGATCAAGGTTTGCACCAACCGCTTCAATCATGTCATCCGTGATTTTGATATCTGCACTTACTAAATCACCTTGTTCGTTTAAAATTTTTGCATTTTTTAATAATGTGCTCATATTAAAATTCCTCCTTCAACCTGTTGTAACACTCTTTTAAGTACGGCCATTCTTACGAATACACCGTTTTCCATCTGTTTAAAGATTCTTGAGTTTTGTGCTTCTACTAATTCACTCGCTATTTCAACTCCACGATTGATGGGAGCTGGATGCATAACAATGCTACCCTTTTTCATGTTTTTGCTTCGCATAATCGTTAAACCATATTGCTCATGGTATTCTTCTTTCGTTAAGCCCATCGATGACTCATGGCGCTCATGTTGAATACGCAGCAACATGACGACATCTGCTTCTCTAATGCCTTTATCAAGGTCTACATATTCACCATTAGGATTAGTATCATCTTGCCATTCTAATGGAGCTGAAAAGCGAACATTTGCGCCTAATCTCGTTAGGACTTCAGCATTGGATCTTGCAACCCGACTATGACGAATATCGCCAACGATTAACACATTTAAATCTTGGAATCTAGCAAACTCTTGTTTAATAGTTAATAAATCAAGGAGAGATTGTGTAGGATGATGACCACATCCATCACCTGCATTAATGATTGGAATATGGATGCCATTTATTAATTCCTTAAAATACTCATCCCTTGGATGACGAATCACGACTGCATTTGCTCCGATTGATTGAAGGGTCTTTACTGTGTCATATAGACTTTCTCCCTTTTGAACACTTGAAGTCATTTCATCTAACTGTAGGATGTCTGCACCTAATCTTTTCTCGGCTACTTCAAAACTAAAGCGTGTACGTGTACTTGGTTCGAAGAATAGATTTGCAACAAATGTTTGTTTTTCAAGCTTCCATTTGTTTCCTTCGGCAAACAGGCTCGCATCAAATAGAATTCGGTCAATATCCTCAATGCTTAACTCAGTCATCGTAAGTAAATGATTCATTTTCTCTCCTCCAATTCTTATAATCAAATTCGCCTTGGCGTATTTGCTGCCCAGATTTTTTTCGGGCTTGGCTCGAAAAGTTTCCTTTAAAAATCTGTGGCATCCGCCGGAGGCTTTAACTTTAATCAGCGTATTTCTGCTGAATAAAGTTAAAAACACCCTTACCTTTTTTAGGTAAGGGTGTAAAACAAGGTTTTGTTTGAATAAGGGTATAAGAAAGCAAACACCCTTTTCGCAAAAACCTTACACCCTTAATAACCTCTCTGGGTTATTTTAAAAGGTGAAGCATTATGCAACAGAGCTATCATCATCATGATGAGCCTCATATATATCTTCGTCTTCCTGAACGGCTCCGCCAGGAAGGATTAGGTTAAGTAAAACACCTATGATTGCGGCTAATGCCATGCCGTGTACC
The DNA here is from genome assembly GCF_059759275.1 of Ferdinandcohnia sp. GQ5. Lineage (NCBI taxonomy): Bacteria > Bacillati > Bacillota > Bacilli > Caryophanales > Bacillaceae > Ferdinandcohnia > Ferdinandcohnia sp. GQ5. The sequence continues at coordinate 118,756 of NZ_JCAXEW010000006.1, read as the reverse complement.
TCAAAACCAAGTACACGGATAAATGCTCCGCCGATTCCAATTACAAGGATAACTGATGAAATCACCAAGTTACGATTATCACCAAGATCAACTTTGCTATCTACTAACATCCGCAAACCAGATGAAGCGATAATCCCGAATAAGAGAATGGATACCCCACCCATAACTGGTGTTGGAATCGTACTAATTAAGGCGTTGATTTTACCACTGAATCCAAAGACAATCGCCACAACAGCTGCACCGCCAATTACATATACACTAAATATCCGAGTGATGGCTAATACGCCAATGTTTTCTCCGTATGTTGTATTTGGTGGTCCACCAAGTAGTGAAGCAATCATCGTTGCTACTCCGTCACCCATAATTGAACGATGTAATCCAGGTTGTTTAATCAAATCTTTTTGAACAACCTTACTTAAGACCATTTGATGTCCGATATGCTCTGACAAGGTAACTACCGCTACTGGAACGATTAAAGCAATCATATCTAATGAAAACTGCGGTGTGTATGAAACAAACGGGATAATAAAGTCTGGCAATTCAAACCACTTTGCTTCTTTTACTGCAGTAAAATCAACTAATCCGATTGATAATGCGTATACGTATCCACCAATAATCCCGATTAGGACAGGGATTAGTTTTAAAAAGCCTTTAAAAAAGATGGTTGCAATAATCACGATTGCTAATGTAACTAATGCTACTGAAAAATGCTGTAGACTGTAGGCGCCGCTAGCATCATTCATTGCCATTCCAACTGCTGTGCCAGCTAGGCTAAGACCTATTACGATAATAACTGGTCCAACAACAACAGGTGGTAAAATCTTCACAAGCCATTTATGTCCAGTTGCTTTTATTAACAGAGCTACGATCCCATATACGAGCCCAGCAAGTAAGCTTGCCATCATTGCAGCACCAGGACCGTCTGCAGCTATTGCTGTTTGAAGTGGGATGATGAAAGCAAAGGATGATCCTAAGTATGCCGGAACCTGACCCTTTGTAATAAGTAAAAATGCTAGTGTACCTAAACCACTTGAGATGAGAGCTACACCAGGACTAATTCCTACTAAATATGGTACAAGAATTGTTGCACCGAACATGGCGAATAAATGCTGCAGGCTCAGTATTGCGAATAGTCCTGGAGATGGTTTATCTTTTATCCCTAATACTATCTTTTGGTTTTCATTACTCATTTCGAATTTCCCCCTCATTTTAAGATACCCAAAAACAAAAAAATCTTTGTGTTTTTTACACAAAGAGGTATACAAATCCCTATCTTTTGAGAAGGAATGTTTACCCCTTTGTTAGCCTCTCTGGACTACATTAAAGGGTATTATATTTACTTTTTATGAATCGTTACTTGATCTAAATTGTCTATTTCTTCTAGTTCAACCACAATTTTTTCTGAGTTAGAAGTTGGTATATTTTTACCGACATAATCTGCTCGAATTGGGAACTCTCGGTGACCTCTGTCAATTAATACAGCTAACTGAATTTGTGCCGGCCGACCAATGTCGATGAGGGCATCTAGTGCTGCTCTCACTGTTCTACCTGTGTATAACACGTCATCAACTAGGATGACTTTTTTATTCATAATGTCAACTGGTATATCGGACCCATTTACAATTGGTTCACGATCCTCTGTTTTTGTTGTTAAGTCATCTCGGTATAAGGTAATATCTAGTTCACCAATTGCAATCTTCTTGCCTTCAATTTGTTCAATTCGGCTTGCAATGCGCTTTGCTAAATAAATACCTCTCGTCTTGATCCCAACAATTACACAGTTCTCTATCCCTTTGTTCTTTTCAATGATTTCGTGAGCAACTCTTGTCAAAGCTCTTCGAATTGCTTGATTGTCTAAAACTACAGCTTTGTCAGTTTCAGTCATTTTTTACACCCCACTTTAACATTGATTGCCTCTTTAAATTAAAAATGTCCTCTCACCGTAAGTGAAAGGACATAGACATTCATACAAAAGGATACAAATATCCTAATGTAGTTCCGTTTCCTTCTCAGCCTCACGGGACTGATCTTAAAGGGGCTCATTTAATTAAGTTCATTCTACGTTCATTATCGAAATTTGTCAATCCTTTTTATGAGGAAACCAAATCTAATGTCGCAGTTTTTCAAGAAGTTCCTCAAAATAAGCAGGAAGTGGAGACTCAAATTCAAGATATTCCTTCGTTCTAGGATGAACAAACCCCAATAGCCCTGCATGAAGGGCTTGTCCACCAAGATCTAACGTTTTCTTTGGACCATACTTTGGATCCCCCGCTAATGGATAACCAATATATTTCATATGAACACGTATTTGATGGGTACGCCCCGTTTCTAGCTGACATTCAACAAATGTAAAATCTTTAAATCGTTCTAAGACATTAAAATGAGTCACTGCATTTTTACTGTTTTCATCCGTAATAGTCATACTTTGGCGGTCCTTTTTATCCCTTCCAATGGGTGCGTCAATCGTACCTTGATCATGCGGTATGATGCCATGGACTAGTGCTTTATATTTGCGAGTTACTGACTTTTCGACCAATTGATTCACTAAAGATTCATGCGCAACATCATTTTTTGCAACCATCAATAAGCCTGAAGTATCTTTATCAATTCGATGAACAATCCCCGGGCGTAGAACACCATTGATTCCTGATAAATCATTGCAATGAGCCATAAGTCCGTTTACCAATGTGCCACTAACATGGCCTGGAGCTGGATGTACGACCATACCTTTTGGCTTATTGACAACGAGAACATCTGCATCTTCATAATATATATCTAAGTTCATCTCTTCTGGTACCACATCCAAGACTTGCGGTTCGGGAATTTCAATATGGATATGGTCCCCAATATTAACTTTATAATTGGTTTTAACATTATTCCCGTTGACTTTTATATTTCCATCCTTAATCCATGACTGAACTTGTGTCCTCGACCAGTCTGAATTAAAAGCTGAAACGACTTTATCAATTCGGTCATTTTTCTGTTGTTCCTCAATCGTTAGTTCGAATTGATTCATTTGTTCTCTCCTTTTCTAATTTCCCTTCAAAAATAGTTAAAATTAAAATCAAACCAACACCTATTACAAGTGCTGAATCGGCAATATTAAAAATAGGGAAGTCATATGTAAAAATGTATGTATCTATAAAATCGACAACTTCTTTACGAAAGATACGGTCAATAAAATTACCAATTGCACCTCCAAGCATAAATGAAAGCGCAATGCCGAACAGGCGCTGTTTTGGTTTGAGGCTCCGTATGTATAAAACGAGCATTACAACAACGATAATGGTCACAATATAGAAAAACCACATTTGTCCCTGTAATATTCCCCATGCTGCACCACGGTTTCGATGCGAGGTTATATACAAAAAGTTAGGAATGATTTGAATCGAATCTCCAAGCTCCATGTAACGGACAATAATCCATTTTGTAACCTGATCTAACAAAATGATAAATAAAGCAATTAAATAATAATACACGAATACGCCCCCATCCATACAAACTATACTTTTGAATTTTAGCATATGAATGGACGGCTGTACAATCTATTTAAGGGATTAAAGCAGAGCAAAAGCAAAGGTCTCACTTTTGCTCGACTAAAGAAAGATGGTTTTTACGCTGAAGGGGTATGACATTACTTCTGTCATATAAATCAGTGAAGGAAAATTCGAAAATGGTTCGAGCTGTTGGAAGTATCCGTAGTTTTTCAATCGGAATTTCAGCACCAGTCTCTTCGCAAATTCCAAATGTGCCGGAATTAATTTTATTTAAAGCTCTTTCGACATCGCTTAAGTCTTCTTTTATATGATTCATTACAATCTTTTCTTTCTCAGATTGTTCATTCTGAAAAAGTAGTTCTTGACTTAGCTCATATTGTGCTGACTTCATTAACCTGGATATGAGTTCTTTCTTTGTTAATTCCAATTCCGCTTTAATCTCTGCATACTGATCGTTCATTGGAACGCCTCCTTATCATGCTTTTGATTAATGCTTAAGAACATCTTTATAAGGTAGTAGAAATAGTATTATCCATAATGGTTTCCGTTAAAGCCAACAAGTTTTTCCTGTAGGATAAAAATGACGTTTTTTACTGTTTCTAATTACATACTACGTTTTTCTCATTTATTTTTGACGGCAGACAGGCAAATTGTTGGTTTACAGTTCTATTAATGAAATATTTCAAGACACCAAATTTACGCAAAAAAAACGCCATGAACATATGATTTCATGGCGTTTTTCCTAATTTAGTTTTGGTAATTGTCTTTTACAACAGATGCACAGCGTGAGCAGATCGTTGGGTGATCTGGGTCTTCACCAACTGTTGGAGTTACTACCCAACAACGATCACAGGTTTCACCTTCTGCTACAGCAACAACTATTTTTACTTGATCAAAAACTTGAGCATTTTCTGGAGCATCTTCATATGATCCACCAATTTCAAATCCTGACACAATAAACAACTGCTTTAAGTTCTCTTCAACTGAATCTAGGAGAGCTTTTGTTTCGTTGTTTGGATATAAAGTAACGCTAGCTGCTAATGATTTCCCAATAACTTTCTCATTTCTCGCCTTTTCTAAAGCTTTTAATACATCATCACGAAGTTCCATGAATGAATCCCATTTTGCTTCCAAAGCTTCTGCATTTGGAATTTTAACTGAATTTGGCATATCAACTAATTGAACACTTTCCTCTTTAACAGAATCGATATGTTTCCATACTTCATCTGCGGTATGTGGAAGAATCGGTGTTACAAGCTTAGTTAAGCTTAATAAAGCGTCATATAAGACTGTTTGGATTGAACGGCGATCATGTTGATCTGCTGCTTCAATATATAAAATATCCTTCGCAAAGTCTAAGTAGAATGAACTTAACTCAATTGTACAGAAATTATGAACGGAATGGTAGACACCTGCAAATTCATAATTTTCATAAGATGTTTTTACCTTATCAATTAGCTTGTTTAGTTTAACAAGGATATAGCGATCTACTTCACGCAATTCATTCACAGGAATTGCATCTGTTTCAGGATTGAAGTCACTTAAATTACCAAGTAAGAAACGGAATGTATTTCTAATCTTTCTGTAAACCTCAGCCACTTGTTTTAAAATAGCATCGGATACACGAACATCTGCCTGATAGTCAACTGAGGCGACCCAAAGACGTAAAATATCAGCACCTAGTTGTTTCATAACCTTTTCTGGAACAACAACATTTCCTAATGACTTACTCATTTTACGGCCATCACCATCGAGAGCAAAACCATGGCTTAGTACACCTTTATACGGCGCTTTACCCGTTACAGCTACAGCCGTTGATAATGATGAGTTAAACCAACCACGATATTGGTCAGAACCTTCTAAATAAAGATCTGCCGGACGTTGTAGATCTTCTCTTTCCAATAAGACTGCCTGATGGGATGAACCAGAGTCAAACCATACATCCATAATGTCATTTTCCTTCGTGAAAATACCATGTGGACTTGAATCATGTGTAAATCCGTCTGGCAATAAGTCTTTAGGTTCACGTTCAAACCAAACATTTGAACCATATTCTCTAAATAGGTCAGAGACATGATTAATGGTTTCGTCTGTGATAATTGGTTCCCCATTTTCACCATAGAATACTGGAATTGGCACTCCCCAAGCTCGCTGACGTGAAATACACCAATCTCCTCTATCTCGAACCATGTTATAAAGTCTTGTTTCACCCCATGCTGGAACCCATTTGGTTTCTTTAACAGCTTCCATTAGTTCGTTTCTAAAATCTTTAATAGATGCAAACCACTGAGCTGTCGCTCTAAAGATGGTTGGTTTTTTCGTACGCCAGTCATGTGGATAAGAGTGAGTGATGAAGGAAAGCTTTAGAAGCGCACCAACTTCATTTAATTTTTCAGTGATTGGTTTGTTAGCCTCATCATAGAATAAACCTTCAAACTCTTCTGCCTCAGCTGTCATGTAGCCTTTTTCATCAACAGGGCAAAGAACACCGATGCCATATTTTTGTCCAACGATGAAGTCATCTTCCCCGTGTCCAGGTGCTGTATGTACACAACCAGTACCTGCATCAGTTGTAACATGTTCACCAAGCATTACAAGGGAATCGCGACCATAAATTGGATGGCTGGCTACAACATTTTCTAATTCACGACCTTTAAATGTTTTCAAAACAGATACATTTTCCCAACCGATTTCTTTAGTTACTGCTTCTAATAGTGCAGAAGCAACCACGTATTTGTTGTTGTCAACACTAACAACAGAGTACTCTAGATCAGGATGTACACTAATTCCTAGGTTTGCTGGAATTGTCCATGGTGTTGTTGTCCAGATGATGATTTTTTCGTCACCTTCTAAGACACCTTTACCATCCTTCACTGGGAACGCTACATAGATAGATGGTGACCGCTTATCCTGGTATTCAATTTCAGCTTCTGCCAGTGCTGATTCAGACGAAGGAGACCAATAAACGGGCTTAAGTCCTTTATAGATATAGCCTTTTTTTGCCATTTCACCAAATACTTTGATTTGCTGAGCTTCGTATTCTGGTTTTAATGTGATATATGGGTTTTCCCAGTCACCACGAACCCCTAGACGTTTAAATTGTTCGCGTTGGTTATTGATTTGCTCGTAAGCATATTCTTCACAAAGTTTACGGAATTCAGCAACGCTCATTGCCTTCCGATTAACCTTTTTATTTTTTGTAAGAGCTGTTTCAATTGGAAGTCCGTGAGTATCCCATCCTGGTACATACGGGGCACAATAGCCGTTCATTGATTTGAAACGAACAATCATATCCTTAATGATTTTGTTTAATGCATGCCCCATATGAATGTCACCATTCGCATATGGAGGCCCATCATGAAGAACGAATAATGGACGACCTTTCGTACGTTCCTGAACCTTTTGATAAATATTCATTTCTTCCCATTGTTCTTGAATCTGTGGTTCGCGATTTGGAAGGTTTCCACGCATTGGGAAATCTGTTTTCGGCATTAATAACGTGTCTTTATACTCCATTACCATTTCCTCCTAATAATAGTTCCTAATTATTTGCAGCTTGTTACAGTATGGATGATTTGTGATACCCTTAATCAGAATAGAAAAAGGCCTTCTCATCCCAAAAAGGGACGAGAAGGCCTCTCGCGGTACCACCCTTATAGACGAAATTCCATTCGTCCACTCGACATTCGTAACGTGAATGATACGCGAAATGCTTACTTAGAAATGTTCAAAAGACACTCTCTTTTGAATCAATTTATGTGTTCAGCACCGAACTCCAGGGTGATTTTCATTCTTATCACTTATATCAGGCTTCCACCATCCCTGACTCGCTTTTAGAGGATGTTCAATAAGTCCGGTGGAAATGACACATCGAATTTCTTCGTTGGCTTGTTTTTCCGTTGCTCACGTATTCACTACATACGCTCCGCTACTCAAAACTGCGCCGCCTCGAACTTCTCGGTCCTTTCCATCCTCCTTTTTGAAACAACATTTTTTATAAGTTTGACAAGAACTACTGTCCCTTTCAAAGCTGCTAGTATATTAAAGTAATTAGTTGTTTTAAAATTATATGCGTATTAAACAAAAGAGTCAAGTGTCGAGACTAGTTTTCTTCTGATTCTGCAAAAACAGGCTCTACATTGTATTCCATTAGATGATCCCAATCATCATTATTAAGCATGTCTAACTGAGCTTCCACTAACATTTTAAATCTGTTTCTGAATACTTTTGACTGTTTCTTCAAATCTTCAATTTCGATTGATATCTTTCTAGATTTAGCTAACGATTCATTAATAATACGATCTGCATTTTTCTCTGCTTCCTTGATGATAAGCTTTGCTTCTTTTGAAGCATTACGTTTTACTTCTTCAGCTGTTTCTTGCGCTATCAAGATTGATTTATTTAATGTTTCTTCGATATTTGTAAAATGACCTAGTTTTTCGTTCAGCTCTGAAAGTTTTGACTCAAGTTCTTTTTTCTCACGAATAACCATTTCATAATCTTTAATAACTTGATCAAGAAACTCATTTACCTCGTCCTCATCATAGCCGCGAAAGCCTTTGTTAAATTCCTTATTATGAATATCTAATGGCGTTAAAGGCACGAATGCCACCTCCAAAAATTAATAAATGCGATTGTTTTTCAAACATTCTCTAAATAAATGATACTTTACAATTCGACAAAAAAGAAGAAATTCCTGCATTATTTACAATTATTTTTGTCTTCCCACAATTATTCTCCATTTTTCTCTCTTCGTTTTCCCTTCAATTGAATGAAGTCTACTTCTTCCGTAACCACGAACAGAAAGCACATCTCTTTCCTTACATTCAAAGGAAGTTTGTTCGATTTTTTTCCAATTCACTTTTACAAGTCCATTTTCAATTAAGACTTGCACTTTTTGTCTTGACAAATTTAATATAGATGACAATATAACGTCTAATCGTAAGGAGGATACAGTGACAGTTTGCTCAGTCCATTCATCATGTACGAATACCAGATCTGCAGCTGCAATCTCTGATAATGAGATCGTTGCCTTACCAACGGATGTTAAATTCATTCGTACAAAATCAGCAACCTCCCCAGCAACAACAATTTGAATACGCTCGTCCTGTGTTAAGATATCACCAAATTTGGAACGTTTTAAACCGAGAGACATTAAGGAACCAAGAACCTTTCGGTGGTCAACAGAAACAAATTTTACAGGATATTTCACCTCAAAATAGGATAGATTGAAATCCGTTACAGTAGGTTCAAAGTAAGATGGATACAATAATGCTCGTTTACGTTCAAGTCCTTCTTTTCCACCAAAAAAATGAACAAGGACATCTCCACCGTTTCCTACAACTTGTTTCACGATTTCTTGTTCACGTGGATCAAGAAAGTCGGTTAACCTAAGACTATACTGATTCAGGACAGTCTGTTGCCATTCCAACACCTGATCGATAAACGCATGCTCTTCTTTTCGAAAATGTTGATATAAATTCATATGTATAATACCTCGTTTAAAGTAGAAAAGTTCAAGACGCGCTGATTTACGCGACAATCATAAGAAAACTCCGACCTTCCGAAGCGATTGACTTATGACAGAGAACTGATGGCACCTGGAGCTAAACAAAAAATAAAGAAAAGGGACCTTGTATGAAGGCCCTTTTTAGAACATGCTTTGCAAAGCATGAATTCCTCTACCAGCGAAATTTAACACTAGGATTGCTACAATTGGGGAAATATCAATCATCCCTAGTGGTGGAATAAATCTACGGAATGGCTCTAGGTATGGTTCACAAATTCTTGTTAAAAATTGACCAATCCCAGATTCACGTGCATTTGGAAACCAAGACATCAAAATATAAATGATCAGCGCATAAGAATAAAGTACCAGCGCTTGACTTAAGATACCGAAAATAATACCCATTTTCGATTACCACCCCTTTTCAGCAAAATCTTCGTTAGAAACAATCTCAGAAATATTTCCTGACACATCTATATTGTCAGGTGTACATAAGAAAATATTTGCACCAATGCGTTGAATATCGCCACCTATGGCATAAACAGTTCCACTTAGAAAATCAACGATTCTCTTTGCTTGATCGTGTTGAACACGTTGTAAATTAACAACAACTGCTCGTCTGTTTTTCAAATGATCGGCAATTTCCTGTGCCTCTGCATATACTCGAGGTTCAAACAAAATAACCTTAGAAGACTTTTGAACACTTTGTAAGCTGACTACATTTTGTTTTGCAGCTGGTTTTACAGCCTTTGTTGGTTCTATTTCTTCTTCAAAATAATCTTCTTCATCATAATCATATTCATCTTCTAATGCAAAAAAGCTTTTAAATTTGGATTTTATACTCAATTGTAACACCTCTCTCTTATCAAATGAGCCTTGGCGTATTTGCGCCCAGATTTTAGGCCCACAGGTAGTGGGTCATTAAGACGTTGCCACAGGATTAGTCTTTGATCTTACTGCTCGAATAACTTCCTTTAAAAATCGCATGTCTACGCCGAAAGCTTTAACTTTATTCAGTCGGACTTTTTAGATCTAACTGAATAATATCTCACATTTTCCATTTTTATACGTTATAACTTTTGACGAATAAAGTTAAAATTCTTTACCAACCAATGAAGTACCTATTCGAATGAAGGTAGCCCCTTCTTCAATTGCAATTTCAAAATCGTTCGACATACCCATCGATAATTCAGTACATGGGGCATGATGCAAACCAAGAGCTTGTACATCATCTCTTAGTTTTCGAAGTCTATGAAAGCATGAGCGAATAACATCTTGATCATCAGTAAATGGAGCCATTGTCATTAATCCGACTACCTCGACAGAGGGATACTTTTCAAGTTCCTTTAGAAATGACTCAAGATTTTCCGGTGACATTCCGTGTTTCGACTCTTCTCCAGATACGTTGATTTGTACGAAACATTTTATTTTACTGCTAGCCCGCTTTTGAATTTCTTCTGCTAACGATAATCGATCGAGTGAATGAATATAGTCCACCTTTTCAATCATGTTTTTAACTTTTCTTGTTTGAAGAGAACCAATAAAATGCCATGTTGGTTCATTCCCAATTTCTACTCTCTTCTTAATCAAACCCTCGTCACGATTTTCTCCAATATGCGTAATTCCTGCTGCAATTGCTTCCTTAGCTGTTTCAACACTTACATATTTCGTTACAGCAATAATTGAAACAGAATCGGCTGGCCGATTTGACCGCTTGCATGCTTGTTCAATCTTTTCTTGTAAGTTGCATAGATTTTCTTTTACACTCATTTAAAAATTAATCCTCCTTAAAGCCAATAAAACTCATCATTCTTCCTGTTTTCCCGGCATCCCTTCGATGCGAAAAGAAATTCTGATTCTCACAGGACGTGCAATACGAGGAAACTTGAATATTTTCAGGAGGAATTCCTGCACTCACCATCAGCTGATAGTTCAGTTCTTTTAAATCTAACCGATATTGGTTGTCATTCACTATTTCGTATGGTTTTGAATCTATTTTGTCCATTTTTTTCACGAAATTTATAACGTAATCATCCACAATATAGCAGCATTTGCCTATTGCAGGTCCAATTATTGCCTGGATATTATCTGGTTTAACACCTTCATTACCCCAAACACGAATCATTTCTCCAGCAATATCCTGAACAGTTCCCTTCCATCCTGCATGAGCAATTCCAATGATTGGATTAGATGGTGCAAAAAAATAAAGTGGAACACAGTCTGCATAGCAGAGGGTTAACAGAATATTTTTCTCTGTCGTGTATAACCCATCTGTATCCTTAATGCTACCTTCGTATGTAAAAACACCTGAACCAAGATCTTTTTTACTGACCTTAGTGATGTTATTTTTATGTGTTTGCTCGGAGCATACCCAGTTTTCAAGTGGAAAGCGGAGAATATCTGCAAGCTGTTTTCGGTTTGAAATAACCAAGTTGTCCTCATCTTTTACGTGTAAACCAAGATTAAAGGATTTAAAATCACCTTCACTATTTCCACCATTTTTAGTCGTAAAACCAGCAACCAGTTCATCTGAAATATGGCTCCAACTGGAAAGTTTTAAAACTTGTTCTGCCTTTTGAGTAAATGGTTCAAGCTTCATAAAAACATCCTTTTATTCACATTTATCAACACATCTGACCTAGATATGATGACAATATTTTGTATTCAGATAATGACTCCTTCTTCTGCCTATTTTATCACATCTTAGCAAAAGAAAGGAGAATATGTTAGGAAAAATGTCAAAATTTAGCGCGATTACTCAATTGTATTCTGAGTTCGCACTAAAATCACATCCTTACCGACTTTGATAATGTTTCTCCATGGAATCACAATCTCTTCCTCACGACCAAATATGCCTAATACTTTTCCATAGCCACCTATAATAATGGACTCTATTTTTCCTGTTGTTAAGTTAATGTCGATATCGCCAATATTACCAAGTCTTTTTCCATCAACAACACTTACAACATCCTTCGCCTGAAAATCAGAAATTTTCACCATTTCCCTCCGCCTCCTTATAGTAAACTATATGACTGGATTACTGCCTTTTATGAGACAAAATTAGACGAAGTGAAAGGCTTTAATTTCACACGATAAAAAGGCGATAAAAAAGACATTCGATTTCACCGAATGTCTGATATTTCACACTATACATGCTATAACTTGTCCATTTACTGGACGAATCCATCATTAATTTTGGATGTTCTTATTCATTTGTTTAATAGCTGCTTTTTCAAGACGTGAAACTTGAGCTTGAGAGATTCCGATTTCTTCAGCAACTTCCATTTGTGTTTTCCCTTGAAAAAATCGTTTTCGAAGGATTAGTTTTTCACGATCATTTAGTCGTCTCATTCCTTCTTTTAAGGCAATCTCTTCAATCCAATTTGAATCACGGTTTCGTTCATCACTTAATTGATCCATCACAAAAATTGGATCCCCACCATCATTATAAATCGGTTCGAATAATGATACAGGGTCTTGAATCGCATCAAGTGCAAAAACAATTTCTTCATGTGGCACTTCAAGAACCTTTGAAATTTCTTCTGCTGTAGGTTCCCTTGATGTTTCACTCATCAAACGCTCTCTTACTTGCAAAGCCTTATAGGCAATGTCCCGCAATGAGCGCGACACCCTGATAGGATTGTTGTCTCGTAAATAGCGCCGAATTTCGCCGATAATCATCGGGACTGCATAGGTGGAGAACTTTACGTTTTGACCAAGATCAAAGTTGTCGATTGATTTCATCAGACCGATACATCCGACCTGAAATAAATCATCCACAAATTCTCCTCTGTTGTTGAACCGTTGAATTACACTGAGAACAAGTCGTAAATTCCCATTTACGAGCTTATCGCGGGCTGACAAATCGCCACTTTGCATTTGTCGGAATAATTGCCGCATCTCTTCATTCTTTAGTACTGGAAGTTTTGAAGTATCAACACCACAAATTTCTACTTTATTTCGAGTCAATTCTTTCCCTCCTAACAGGAGTTGCTGTACAAAGTTAAGTATCTCCGTTAGAGGGAAAAATATGCATTTCGAATTCACAACTATTTCCATACCTTGTTTATAAAAACAGTAAAATCAATAGCTATAAAGGAAAAATAATTTTTATTTACACCATTTTGTTAAATTCTTTTCGAAGTCGTTTAATGATTCGCTTTTCTAGTCTTGAAATATACGATTGCGATATCCCAAGCATATCGGCAACATCTTTTTGCGTCTTTTCTTCTCCACCAATTAATCCAAATCTTAATTCCATGATTTGTTTTTCACGATCATTTAACTGATGAAGAGCCTTCACTAATAATTTTCTGTCGACATTCGCTTCCAAATCCTTTGTAATGATGTCTTCGTCTGTTCCTAGAACATCTGATAATAATAGTTCATTACCATCCCAATCAATATTTAATGGTTCATCAAAGGAAACCTCGGACCTTATTTTATTATTTCGTCGTAAATACATTAATATCTCATTTTCAATACATCTAGATGCATAGGTTGCAAGTTTGATTTTCTTTTCAGGATTAAAGGTATTGACAGCCTTGATTAACCCAATTGTTCCAATACTAATTAAATCTTCGATATTTATTCCTGTGTTCTCAAACTTACGTGCGATATATACTACTAGTCTTAGGTTTCTTTCAATAAGAATCGACCTTGCGGCTTGGTCGCCACTAGGCAACTTATTTAAAAGAACCTCTTCTTCATCCTTTGATAACGGTGGAGGTAAAGCCTCGCTACCACCAATATAATAAATTTCATCTGTCTTCAAACCTAATTTTATTAAAAGTTTATACCACCAATATGTAAGTTTTAATTTTAATTTAGCCACAGATAAGTTCTCCCTTCTAATTTGTAAAAAGCGTGAGTATGATATTTATTAGAATAAATTTGTTTATTTTTCCTTAGGTTCTGTTAAACAATAGTGTTGATTTCCGCTGCAGGTACTCGCTTTCCGCGGGCGGTCCGGAAGCCTCCTCGTCGCTAAGCTCCTACGGGGTCTCCCTTGGACACGCTTTTCCAGCAGGAGTCTCGTACCTTCCACTCCAATCAACAAAGTAAAAAGAACAACATCGACCTTTAACACAGCCTTACTTATTATGAAGCTGTCTGAATGGAGCTTGAAACAAGCATTTTCGGATGTACGATACAATCATACTCCCCATCAGTTGATAAGGTAGTATGGTTGAATGCCACCAATCCTTTTTTTACGATATTTTCTTCATTTTGATGATAGATTGTTATTCGGTCAGGTTTAACTGCCAATAAGAATTGATGTTCTTGGCCAACCCCACGATATGGAATAAGTCTTACACGACTTTCCCATTTATGAGATTCTGTTGCAGAATCATTGGTTAAGAGCTCAATATTTTTGGATTGTTCCATCAGTGCTTTTGGAAATTGACCCTCATATTTTGTTGTGTCTAAGATCATAACTGGGCTCTTTGTAATTGGGTCGAACAATTGATTTCCACTGTCGACTAAACCTTGTAAATGCAAGATGACATCATCTATTTCAAGTTTCACAGCAACAATCTGATCATAGAAAACTTTCTTCGTTTCAATGTCTTCCATTCTATTTTTTGAAAAGTACCATAAGAGTGGAAAACCGATTAGCACAAACCCCCAACTAATTGGGTTTCCGTAGCTGGTAGACTGAGTCATGATTGTTCCATCAAAAACCTGAACATCAAATTCTAAAAAATAATGAACCCCTATCATCCCACCTCCAATCATGAAAGTAGCAAAATAAAAGGTTAATAATCCTTGTAAAAAATAGCGAAATCGTTTATATCCGAAAGCAACTCCTACAATTACGATTGAAAAGAGAAGTTTTGTAACAGGATGAGACCCAATTTCTGCAAAAGGAGAAACCACTAAGAGCACTAGCAAAGATCCAATAAATGAACCTACTAAGATTCTCCATTTTACAATCTTTCTCTTTAGGATCATTGCAGTTAAAAGTAATAATAAGGCGTCAAAGAAAAAGTTTAACAGCCAGATTACATCTAAATAAATAGACACCCCATTTCTCCTTTCACCAAAAGTTACTTTACCTTCGAAACATGTATTTGCAATTGGTAAACTAGTTAGCTTAAAAAATAGTATATAGTACATCTTATATGGAAGTCTGTCACTTCATGCCGATAATAAAAGAGAAATTTTGGAAGATTAGTTCTTATTTTGTCAGTTAAGTTAGAATGAAGAGGAATATAAAGAAATAGGTGAAAAAATAGAAAAAAGGCATTCGACAACTAAATTGTCGAATGCCTTTTTAAATATTTATGAAGTCCTTTTTATTGTCTGGTTCTATGTCAAAGCCCATCGCTTCTGAAGGCTGCAAAAAGTGCCTTCTGTCAGCACTGTTCTTATACTTGTTGCCGATAGGTATGCGCCTTGGGGCTTTTCTTTTTATCCTCTTCTATTACGGTTACGTAGGAATGTTGGTACATCAATTTCTTCTTCTACATGAACTGCACTACGTGTATTTATTTCCTGAACCGGCTCCTCACGTCTAATCTCTCTTCTTGGCGAAACCTGAACCTGTGGTTGAGGTTGTGCTTGTGCTTGTGGTTTAGTACTAAGTGAAGGACGAACTGGACGTGTTGGATTTACTTCAGCTTCTGTAAAACCAGTAGCAATAACAGTCACGACGATTTCTTCTTTTAGATTTTCATTAATTACAGATCCAAAAATCATGTTAACTTCCTGATCTGAAGCTGATGCAACAATATCTGCGGCCTCTTGTACCTCATAAAGACTTAGGTTTGTACCACCTGTAATATTCATAAGGACACCTTGTGCACCATCAATTGATGTTTCAAGCAATGGACTTGATATAGCCTTCTTTGCAGCTTCAGCAGCGCGGTTTTCACCTGTTGCTACACCAATCCCCATAAGAGCAGAACCTCTATTAGACATAATTGTTTTTACGTCAGCAAAGTCAAGGTTGATTAACCCTGGTACAGCGATTAAGTCAGAAATACCCTGTACCCCCTGACGCAACACATTGTCTGCTTCACGGAATGCTTCAAGCATTGGCGTATTTTTATCAACAATTTCTAGGAGACGGTCGTTCGGAATGACAATCAGCGTGTCAACTGATTCTTTCATTGCACCAATACCGCCGGCAGCTTGCGTTTGACGCTTTCTACCTTCAAAAGTGAATGGTCTAGTTACTACACCTACTGTTAGAGCACCTAAATCTTTTGAAATTTGGGCAATTACAGGTGCAGCTCCTGTACCTGTTCCACCACCCATACCTGCAGTAACAAATACCATATCGGCTCCTTTGAGAGCTTCTTCGATTTGTTCTCTGCTCTCTTCCGCAGCTTTCTTTCCTACTTCCGGATTGGCTCCGGCACCTAAACCGCGAGTTAATTTCCCACCGATTTGCATTTTTATTTCAGCTTTTGAAAGATTTAAGGCTTGGGCATCTGTATTAACTGCGATAAACTCGACGCCTTGAACACCATGTTCAATCATTCGGTTAACCGCGTTATTTCCACCGCCACCTACACCGATTACTTTTATAGTAGCTAATTGATCAACGTTTGTATCAAACTCTAACATTATAAGATCCTCCTAATTTGCAAATATACTTCTCTTTTAAACTGACTATTCAAAGAAGAGACCGAAAAACCTTTTAACTTTTTTCCCGATATTCTGCTCTTCTTTTGAGTTTTTAGGGTGACTTTTCGCTTGAGGCTGTCTAGCAGGTCTTTTCTCAGGATTTTCCACCTGGACAGTGGTGCTTATTTTTCTTCCTTGGATTCTTGCTTGCTCATATGCGAACTGTAACAGCCCTACACCTGTTGCGTATTGAGGTTCTCTAACACCAATATAGTCTGGCTTTGCAATTCTAACATTGTTTCGTAACACAATTTGAGATAACTCTAATACTCCAGGCATATTTGCTACACCACCTGTAAGAACGAAGCCACCAGGAAGATCTCCTACACCCATTTTCTTAATTTCTTTTTGTGCTAATTGTAAAATTTCTTCTAATCTAGCTTCGATAATTTCAGAAATTTGTAATTGGGTAAATCTTTCATGTTGATCACTGCCAATAATTGGAACATCAAATACTTCTTCATCAGAAGCATCGTCGTAAAAGGCATGTCCATGTTTAATTTTGATTTTCTCAGCATCTTCAGTAGATGTTCGTAAGCCAATTGCTAAATCCTTCGTAATATGGTCCCCACCAACAGGTAGAACACTTGTTGTTTTTAAATGACCATTTTTGAAGAGTGCAATAGTTGTAGAACCTCCTCCAATATCCACGAGAGCAACCCCTAAGTTTTTCTCATCATCAGATAAGGAAATTGAACCTGATGCTAGAGGTTGTAAGGAAATTGCGGTAATATCAAGTCCTGCTTTTTCTACACAACGCAGCAGGTTATGTAAAATCGTACGTGAAGTTGTAATAATAGTTCCCTCTACTTCAAGCCTAACACCTAACATACCACGTGGATCACTAATTTCATCATATCCATCTACAATAAATTGTTTTGGAATCATATCGATAATTTCTCTTTCTGGTGGTAGAGAAATAAATTGTGCGGCATCGATTACACGTAGGACATCTTCATTGCTTATTTCGCGATTTTGACGAGATTCTGTAGAAACTGCCACTACTCCATGTGCATCCTGTAACTGAACATTGATAGCAGGGACGGATACAACTACTTGATTAATAGAAATGCCTACCATTCTTTCTGCTTGCTCAACTGCCTTCTTAATAGAATGAACGGTTTCATCTATGTCTACAATTGAACCTTTTTTCAAACCTTCTGATTTAACATTACCCACACCTATTATGTTAAGAGAATCATCAACCATCTCACCGATGATAACCTTAACATTGGATGTACCGATGTCAAGACTAACACATATTTCATTGCTGTTCATTCTGTGGCACCTCCTTTTTTACATAACACATTTCTTATAACATTTTTCGAACAACAATTGACATTTTTCATAATAATTTTTGTATATGAAAAATATTCAACAACCATAGGGGTTTTCCCTTTATAAAAATCAATTTTTTTCTATTTTATCACGAGAAAGGCTCCATTTGGATAAAATTATTCGTCGGATCACCGCAATATTTTGGAATAGCCTTACTCCAAATGCGAAAACGGCTACCAAGTACAAGTCTACACCAAGATGCACACCTAGAAAAGCTAAACTTGCTGCCAATAAGATATTAAAAAAGAAACCAGAAACAAATACGGACTGATCATAAATATTTTGTAGATGGGCACGAATCCCACCAAACAAAGTATCAAGAGCTGCTAAAACGGCAATCGATAAATAATTCGAATACTCTGCTGGAATTTTGAACTCCGATAACAGTCCGAGGATGATTCCGACTATTAGACCGAAAATTGGAAGCCACATGACTATGTTCCACCTTTATCACTTTTAATCTGGTTCCATATTAGGTTGCATTTCTGTAATCCTAATTGGGTCATCAAATGCAGGAATTGTTACAACTTTACTGGGCTTTGATATTTTTAATCGCAGGTTATCAATAAAGAATTGACGCTCTGCTTCTGATGCTTTTAGCTTGTTATAAAGTCTTTCAGCATCGTCTGCTATAACTTTTATTTCAATTGGTAATGGATTTAGAGAATACGAATCAATTTTCGGTCTTCCTTGAATTTCTCGTATGACCGTTGTCGTAATAACACGGTGGCCGTCAATTGAAATCGCCTTTGCCTGATAAGAATTCAATTCATTCACTAGCCATCTCAACAAACTCGGAGAAATAGTTGTTGCTTGTCTTCCTGCTTCATTGAACGATTGCTCAACTGTAATCGTAAGCCCAGGACCTGATACTTGAGTAAGTCCCGCCTGTTTCTTTAATTCATCAAGCGTATCTTTAAGAATAAGCATTTTACTGTCATCTCGTTGATTCTTGTATTGTTCCAACTTTGCTTCATATGTATAAATTTTTGTTAATAATTCTGTATATAATTCTTGTGATTGCTTTAAATCCTCACGCAATTGCCATAAATCACGTGTATCTCGCACTTCAGGTTCTTTAATGGTTTGGAATTGGACAGCAACCATAAAACCAATTATACACGTAATCACAGTGAAGCTAATTCCTGTTTTTTTGTCCAAGAAAACCACCTAGCCTTCTTTATCAAACATCCGGTTTATTCATTCGCTTTAAGTAATGGGTCCATTTGAATTTGTGTTTTGTTCTCAATTTTCACGACTATATTATCTTGAATCAATTGGTCTGTAATTCCACCATTCATATTTAGAGCCGGTATGAGGACATCGGGATCACCAATTGCTGTGATCACAAATGGTGCCGGATATGGTTTGCCATCAACCACTACAACTGGTCCATTACAATATAAATACGAATCATGACTAAGTCGTTTTCCATTTACAGAAACCGCTTGGGCACCAGATACATAAAGTTCGTTAATTACCTTAAATAAATGACTCTCATGCACTAGGTAATTATTAACATCTTGTCCTGATGGAACGTAAGAGGAATCTTCAAGTGTAACTGAAACTCCTGGGCCTTTTACACCAATTTCACCAACGACCATCCGATATTTTTCTACTTCTTCAACAAGATTATAGTAAATTTGTTCCTGTTCCTCTTTGGCAAGATCTTCTTCGATTGCTTGGATTTGATTTTGTTTCTCAATGAGCTTCAGTTGAAGCTCATTATTTTTTTCATTTTGTTCATTCAATTCCGTTCGTATTTTTGTCTCTTCATTCCATTGTTGTTCAGTGACATGACTTGATTCCATTTGTTCTTTTGTAAATTGGTACGAGAATGAAATCATAAAGCCAAGGACTAAGCAAACAAATGAAAGAACCACATGCTTACCCTTCACTTTCATCTGTTACCATCTCTCCTTCTTCACTGGTGCTCTCTTGTTCGTATGGAATAAACGTTGGTACTACATCTAGTTCAATATATCCATTTAGTGATGGATCCAATTCACTGACAATTGTAGGATATGCTGTAATATTCTTCGCGAAATTTCGTACAGTAGCTTTTACTTCATACCCATCAATCATGTAAAGGGTCATCTGAAGAGGATCATATTCTGTAGGAGTATGGTGAATTTCAGAAATAAGCTTTGAAATTGAGGGTTGGATTTTATTCAGTTCCTTTGTAAGCAACTTTAATGCTTCATCATCCCAGTCAATTAAAATTGGCGCGTCCACTGGGATCGCTTTTGAACCAAATTTTTGGGCATTCTCAATAATCTTCCCATTTTCAAGGATTGGGTAAAAAGTATTATGACCACTTATATATCCTACCCTTTTTAGCTCATTGACATTTATCTTTATATTATTGGGAAATTGCTTTTGAATCGTAACGTCCTTAATTTCAGGGTGTTTTTTAATATTTTGTTTAACTTCATCCTGATTAACCTTCCAAAAGCTTGTCCCAACATTCAATTTGCTTAGCTTTGAAATTTGTTCGGATGTAATATTTTGGTTGCCTGTAATAGTGATCTCACCGATTTTACTTAAAGGAGATTGGAAATAAAGAATTCCGGAAAGCAATAAAAAGAAAAAGGTTATGTACATAATCAAACGACGATTAGCTTTTTGTTTTCTTCTTTGCTTAAGCTTTGGAATTCGGTCTTCTATTGTAACAACCTTTTGCTTTGCCAAATACATTCACCCCGCGAATCGAAAATCTCCTGTAATCATCTTAATATAACAACATGTCCATTTTATATAGGCGAAAACATGCAGTGTAAAAATCCTTTGAACGAAAGAATAAACGGCATGTATACATGCCGTTTAGAAACTTATACAGTAACACATACATGTTATTGTATTATATCATATTTTCCTAAGAAATGGGTGTAGAATCTGTCTAGATTCGACCAATTATTTCAACTTCTGTTTCCATCCGCACACCGTGTAAAGTATAGATTTTCTCCTTTACGAATTGAATGAGATCAAGAACATCCTGCGCTTTTGCATTTCCGGCATTCACAATAAAATTACCATGCATTTCGGATATTTTTGCTCCGCCAATGGTGTAGCCTTTCAAACCTGATTTTTCTACTAATTGTCCTGCATAATGCGGAAGTGGATTTCGGAAAATACTTCCAGCACAAGGGAGATCCCATGGTTGTGTATTCCTTCGATAGTCTTTATTTTTTTTCATGACTGCCGAAATATCCGCTTTATCCCCTTCAGTTAATTGAAACGTTGCCTCTACTACAATTCCAGGTCGTTTCTTTTGAAGGATCGAGGTACGGTAGGAATATTCCATATCCTCATTTGAAAGCCATTCCAGACTACCGTCATCGAATAAAATATGTGCCTTAGTTAATATTTTGGAGATATCAGACCCATGTGCCCCAGCGTTCATATAGACTGCACCACCGATGGAACCAGGAATACCACTTGAAAATTCAAGTCCTGACAATCCTTTTTTTGCAATTTGTACAGCAAGACTTACGATTGAGTAACCAGCACCCACTGTTAATGTTGTACCTTGTAAGTCCATATGATTAATACCATTGCCTAGTTTAATAACTGCCCCTTCAATACCTTTATCAGAAACTAGAAGATTTGAACCTCTTCCGATTGCCCGCCATTTAATTCCGTGTTTTTTTATTATTTCAAGGGTCTTTTTTAAGGATTCTATACTATTTGGTTCGATAAATAAATCTGCCGGACCACCAATCTTGATGGTTGTATGCTTAGATAAAGGTTCACTCTCTATAACCTTTCCAACATTCGACTCTTGAAGTTCTTTCACTATATTTTCCATGATTACCTCCTTCATCTGCATCTCGACACAGAACAGACATTACTGTAGTATATGCTCATTGTTGCTTTCATGGTACATTCGCCTAAATTAGATCATTCATTACATTGTAAAGACGACTTGCAGCATCTGGTATCCC
Organism: Ferdinandcohnia sp. GQ5; assembly: GCF_059759275.1. Taxonomy (NCBI): domain Bacteria; kingdom Bacillati; phylum Bacillota; class Bacilli; order Caryophanales; family Bacillaceae; genus Ferdinandcohnia; species Ferdinandcohnia sp. GQ5. The sequence continues at coordinate 96,836 of NZ_JCAXEW010000006.1, read as the reverse complement.
AATTTCTGAAGAAGCTTTTTTCATTTCCTCAAGTTTTATGGGGTTTAAAAGAATTGAGTCAATGTCCTTAATTAACTGAGAACCTGTAAGGTCTCTTTCAAGTCTCAAAATGGCTGCCCCCTTATCGCTTAGGGATCTTGCATTTTTCTCTTGATGGTTATTTGTTACATATGGGCTTGGTACTAAAATGCTTGGTAGTCCTAATGCAGTTAGTTCAGCTAAGGTTGTCGCACCTGCTCTAGCTACAACGAGGTTAACACCTGCTAGAACATCTGGCATATTGTGAATAAACGGTTTGATGATTACATTATCTGGATTTCCAACCGCTTTTACCCGATTAAGTACATTTTCATAATGAACCTCACCTGTAACATAGATAAATTGATAATTCTTTTCCTTTACTTCAGATAAAGCACTCAAAAATGCATCGTTAAGCGGCTTGGCACCTCTACTTCCACCAACTAGTAAAACAGATTTTTGGGAACTATTCAGACCAACAGATTCTCTCCCTTTACTTCCATCTTTATCAATTACCTCAGACGCCCTAGGGTTTCCTGTAAGGATTACTTTTTCTTTAGGGAAAAATTGACCTGCTTCTTCAAAGCAGATTGCCACTTTGTCAACATATCGGCTTAAAAATTTATTTGTAAGGCCTGGTATGCTATTTTGTTCATGAATGATTGTTGGTATATGTAATTTTGATGCTGCGTAAACAACAGGTCCACAAACATAACCGCCTGTACCTATTACAACATCTGGTTTAAATTCTTTTATAAACTTCTTACTATCTTGGACACCTTTTAGGAACCGAGTAATAGTTTTAATATTTTCAAAAGAAAGCTTTCGTTTGAACCCAGTGATATGGATTGTTTTAAATGGGATCCCCTCACGTGTTACAATATTGCTTTCCAACCCTTTTTCTGTGCCAATATAGAGAAATTCGGCTGAAGGATTAAGTTTTTTTATCTCTTTAATTAAGGCAAGCGCAGGATAAATATGCCCTCCTGTTCCACCACCACTAACAACTATTTTCAAGGAAACTCCTCCCGTTTTTGGAAGTTTATCGTAAAATTAGATTAACCCTGTTCAAGTAAACAGGGTTAATCTCTTTTCTAAGTATAACATATATTCATATGTTTTGGGTTAATACCTTGAATACCTACTAATATTTAAAAGGACGCCGACTGCCATCAGCATTAAGGTTAACGAAGACCCTCCATAGCTTAAGAAGGGAAGTGTTATTCCCGTTACTGGCATGAGACCAGTTACAACTCCGATATTTATTATTACTTGAATCGCAATCATTCCAATTATTCCGATTCCTAGGAAACTTCCATATAAATCAGGTGCACCTAAAGCAATCCGTACGCCTCTCCAAAGTAGAATACTAAATAATATGATGACAAACGAACCACCGATAAAGCCTAACTCTTCTGCCAGAATGGCAAAAATGAAGTCAGTCTGAGGTTCTGGCAAGTAGAAAAATTTCTGTCGACTTTGCCCCAAGCCTAAACCGAATAAGCCTCCAGGTCCAATTGCATAAAGAGATTGAATGATTTGAAACCCAGTACCTAATGGGTCTTCCCATGGGTCTAAAAAGGATGTAATCCTTTTTATTCGATATGGAGCCGATAAAATTAAGGCAACAAACCCCGCTACTCCAATTAAGCCCAGTCCTACAAAATGGGAGATTCTTGCCCCCGCAACATAGATCATCACAACACATGTTCCAACCATTACTGTTCCCGTTCCTAAATCAGGCTGTAGCATAATCATACCAAAAGCCAGAAAAACAAGCCCCAGTGATGGCATTAAACCTTTTTTAAAGGAAGTAATTTTCTTTTGATTCTCAGATAGAAATTTTGCCAAAAACGCAATCATTGCTAATTTCATAAATTCTGATGGTTGAATTGAAAATGCTCCAACGCCAATCCAACTTTGAGAACCATTGCGCTCCATTCCAATTCCAGGGATTAGTACAGCAACCAATAAAACAAAACAAATTATGATTAGCACTTTTGCCCAGGTTCTCCAAGTCCAATAGTCTACATTCATGATGAAAAACATCGCAATGACACCAACACTTGCAAATAATAATTGTCTTTTAGCAAAGAAAAACGAATCATCGAATTTATATGTAGCCCATATTGCACTGGCACTGTACACCATAATTAATCCAACTGCTAAAAGTGTAAGTGTTGTAATAATTAAAATGATATCCGGGGTCGTTCTCTGGGTCACAATCAAAACACCTCTACATTCTAGATTCAGAGCAAGGAAAAAGCGCAAGCGCCTTGATTAGCCCCGACAAGCATAAGACGAATCACGCAGGAAATCCTGATTTCTGGAGTGATTTGGCTTATAACCTCGAGGGGCTAGGCGCTGGAGCTAGATTAATCTAGATTGTCCAAGCCCTTACTAAAGCTTATGCACGGCGTTTATAAAAATGTCTCCTCTTTCTTCAAATGTTTTATGTTGATCCCAGCTAGCACATGCAGGTGATAATAAGATGACATCACCCTCATTTGAAAGATCATAAGCTACTTTTACCGCTGCTTCAACATTATCGACAGTTTTTACGATTTCTATTCCAGCAAGTTGGCCAGCTCTTTCAAGCTTTTTAGCTGTTTGACCAAATAGAACCAACGCTTTCACACGTGTTAGTTCATCTACAAGTTCATCAAATTCATTTCCACGGTCTAGTCCACCTGCCAACAAAATTACTGGCTGCTCAAAGGCAGAAATCGCCTTCTTTGTAGCAAGAATATTTGTCGCTTTTGAATCATTATAAAATTTGCGATTTTCAACAGTAGTTACATACTGGAGGCGGTGTTTAACACCTGTAAAGCTTGTTAAAACCTCGTTAATGGCACGATTAGGTGTTGATACGAGCTTAGCAACCGCAACTGCAGCCAAGATATTTTCGAGATTATGAACACCTGGTAAAACAATATCTTTAATTTCAATGATTTTCTCATCATTAAAATAAATCGCCTGATCTTTTATATACGCGCCTTCTTGTAATATTTTCGTGGTTGAAAATTGAACTCTCTTACTTCTAACATTTTCGGCTGCAAACATGACATCTTTGTCATCTATATTGATGACACAATAATCAGCTTCTGTTTGATTTTCAAAAATTCTCGCCTTTGCTTTGATGTACTCTTCCTTTGTTCCATGGTAATCAAGATGGGCATCAAAAATATTTAACAGCACTGCAATTCTAGGAGCAAAATCTGCAATTCCCATTAATTGAAAAGATGAAAGCTCAGTCACTATAATATTTTCTTTTGTTGCCCCTTGTGCAACCTCGCAAGAAACAGTTCCAATATTTCCTGCAATTAATGGAGATTTTTCTCCTTTTTCGAGCATTTCATAAATCAATGTGGTGGTCGTTGTTTTCCCATTAGATCCCGTAATCCCGATAAAATCTGCTGGGGTAATATGGTATGCTAACTCCACTTCCGTTAAAATAGGGATTCCTCTCTTGATTGCCTTATCAATAATAGGATTACTATATGGAATACCAGGATTTTTGATAATAAAGTCAAAATGATCATCCAAAATGGCAATTGGATGACCTCCACACACTACTTTTATTCCCATTTTTTCTAGTTCCTGAGCAGCCTCATTTTCTTCATACGGCTTTTGGTCATTAACCGTTAGAACAGCCCCAACCTCATGAAGAACTTTTGCTGCAGCAAAGCCGCTTTTGGCAAGTCCAAGTATTAAAATATGTTTATTAGTAAACTTCTCTGATTTTTTCAATTAAATCCACACCTCAATATAGATTCCAAGAATGGCACACAATAATCCGACAGTCCAAAATGTTACTACAACTCGCCATTCTGACCATCCTACTAATTCATAATGGTGATGCAAAGGACTCATTCTAAAAACACGTCTTCCCGTTGTTTTAAATGAAATGACTTGAATAATAACAGACAATGTCTCTATTACAAATACGCCACCAATTAATATCAATAATATTTCAAGCTTTAGCATGATAGCAACTGTTGCAATTGCTCCACCAAGTGCAAGTGAACCTGTATCTCCCATGAATACCTTAGCAGGGTTGGCATTAAATACGAGGAATCCAAGAACTGCACCGACTACAGCTACACAGAAAATTGCAACATCATATTGTGCCTGATTCCAAGCTAAAACCGCAAATGCTCCAAAAGCAATTGCCGCTGTACCAGATACCAATCCATCCAAACCATCTGTTAAGTTGACTGCATTGGAGAACCCTACTAACCATACAATTAACAGCAGTACATAAAGAAGTTTCAAATCAAATTCAAAATCTGTACCCGGTATTGAGATCGCAGTTGAAAAATTATTTTGTTTGAAAATAAAATAAAAAATGATAGCAATAAGGATTTGACCAAACAGTTTCTGTCTTGAAGTCAAACCGAGATTCCTTTTTAATACCACTTTGATAAAGTCGTCTAAAAAGCCCAGTACCCCATATCCTAGTGTTACAAACAAAAGCAAATATGTAGTAACAGAAAGTTCACCTAATCGATTTGACACTAATAGTGTAGTAAGTAAGATGGAAACCATAATAATGATACCACCCATTGTAGGTGTTCCTGATTTTTTTTGATGGGATTTAGGTCCTTCCTCACGTATACTTTGTCCAAATTTTAATCTACGTAAGAAAGGGATAAAAATAGGGGAAAGAATGACACTTATTATAAACCCTATTGCAATTGAGTAAATGACTACTTCTTCTATCATTCTTATCCCCTCCCTTCTTCATTCAATGCAACTTTTTTTGTAAGCTTTGTTATTTCATCCACTATGGGATTGTTTTGTTTCATTTCTTCCGTTACATGTGTAAATAGTCTAAATTTTGTCATTTGATCATACCCATTTTCTTCGATTTTTTTTAGATAGAATTCTAGGATTTGTTTCAGTGCTGGAAATGGTTCTGGTACTACAAATACAGGGAAATGATTGGGAAGAAATCCCGGTAATTTCTCATCCTTGGGCCAAACTGCTGCAACCACACCATTATAAAGCGCACGCTTTAATAATTCATCCCTTTTTTCTTGTTCAATTGAAATATATAGCCCTTTTTTCGTTATAATGTTTGGATCAGTAATTACTTCTTCAAAATAAAAGTCCTGACTCTTTAATCCATATGCTTCCTGAAAAAGAATCCATAAATCCTGATTGGATAACAATTATTTCAACTCCTTAATTGCACGTGCTGCAACAAGGCGGTCATCAAACGAATGAATTTCATTCCCAATAATTTGGTAAGTTTCGTGTCCTTTGCCAGCAATGATTATTATATCATTCTCACCCGCATTTGATATAGCATAAAATATTGCTTTTTCACGATCAGGAATTGTGATATATGTTTCTCCTATTACTCCAACTTCCATCTCCTTTAGGATTTGAACAGGATCTTCTGAGCGAGGATTATCTGATGTGAAAATAGGGATATCCGCAAATTTTGCAGCAATCCTAGCCATAATTGGGCGCTTTGACCGATCACGATCCCCACCACATCCAATAATGACAAAGATTTTCCCTTTTGAAAACTCCTTTACTGTTTTCAAAACATTTTCAAGACTATCAGGTGTATGGGCATAATCCACAATCACAGTAAAATTTTGCCCTTGGTTGACAATTTCAAAACGTCCGGGAACACCTTTTACCTTTTCAACTGCAGAAATAATCGTTGAAATAGGTATTTTCGAAATGATACAAGTAGCTATTGCTGCCAACACATTATAAACACTAAACATGCCAATTAATTTCGTTTTTAATTCGTAAGAACCAAACGGTGTTGTTAGCGTAAACTCTGTTCCTGAGGCGGTCATGTGAATATGTGAAGCCATAATATCAGCTGAATGATGAATTCCATATGAGATGATGGTCGCTGAAGTAGACCTTGTATATACCCGTGAAGCAGGGTCATCATTATTTAATACAGCAAATTTTGGATTATCATTGTCAAATCGATTACCTAATCCAGTAAACAATAGACCTTTTACCCTTCGATACTCATCGATTGTCTGGTGGTAATCCAAATGATCCTGAGTCAAATTAGAAAAAACAGCAATATTAAAATCACATCCATGTACCCTTCCAATATCTAGGGCGTGTGAGGAAACCTCCATGACTGCTGTGTTTATTTTCTCAGAAACCATTTGATTAAAATACTTTTGCAGCATGACTGATTCTGGTGTTGTATTTTTCATTTCAATGGTTTTTTCACCAATTTTGGTATGCATGGTTCCGATTAAACCAATTTTCTGGCCTGCTTCTTTAAAAATCTCCTCAATTATGTGAGTTATTGACGTTTTACCATTTGTCCCAGTAACACCAATTAAATGAAGTTGATGTGTCGGGTGATGGTAAAAAGCGTCAGCCAACACAGCCATTATTCTTCGGGTATTCTTTACCTTGATAACCGGAATGGATACCTGGACATCTTTTTCGGCAATAATCGCAACAGCACCTTGGTCTTCCGCTTGCTTTGCAAATAAATGGCCATCATACGTACTACCTTCTACACAAAAGAATAAACTTCCCTTTCCTACCGCCCTTGAATCCATTTCAAGAGATGTGATAAGTGGGTTGGCGCTACCTTTTTCCGTAAAATCATGCAAGTTAGCTAACAATTCTTGTAATCTCATCATGAATTTTACCATTTCCCCTCGAAAGATTTACTCTGTCGAATCGGCACCAGATTAACATGTTACTCCAGACTTACGATGTTGTCTAGTACCCTATTTACCTATTAGACATTAAACAAAAGGACACCTTACAAAAAATTTTATTCCTCTATATTAAAGGTATTCCTTTTTACAGAAAAAAGAAGCCTAAAGGGGAATCCTTTGGCTACTTAATTCTTATCTTTTGATTCTTTTTTATCCGCGGCTTCCCCGAGATGGATTCGTAATGTTGTTCCTTCTTGAACTCGTTCCCCTGCATTTGGAGCTTGGTCAACGACAACATTTCCTTCTCCACTAATATCCAGTTTTATATTCATTAATTGTTGTTGAAGCTCTTGTTTTGTCAACCCAATCACATCAGGAACTTCAAGATATTTTTTATCAGTCCACAATTTGATCTCTTTTTCAATTTGATTATCACGCTTTTCAATACCTAGCAACGGTAAGCTTTCACGCATAATATTTCCAACGATTGGCGCTGCTACTACTCCACCGAATTGCACAGTTCCTTTTGGGTTATCTACGGCAATGTATACCACTATTTGTGGGTCATCCGCCGGTGCAAATCCAATAAAGGATACGATGTGGTTATTTTGTAAATAACCTCCACCTTTTTTCGATTTTTGGGCAGTACCTGTTTTACCACCTACACGATAACCATCCACATAAGCTCCACCACCAGAACCTTTGGCAACAACATTTTCTAGTGCAAAACGAACCTGTTTGGATGTTTCTTCTGAAATGACACTCCTTACGGCTTCAGGCTCATTTCGTTTAACAACCTTGCCTGTTATAGGGTCCACCCATTCTTTAGCCACATATGGCTTATACAAGGTTCCTCCATTTACAGCTGCGGCTACAGCCGTGACCTGCTGAATCGGTGTTACAGCTACCCCTTGACCGAATGCTGTTGTAGCCAACTCGACAGGACCGACATTTTCAGGTTTAAATAAAATTCCTGTCCCTTCTCCTTGGAGATCAATTCCAGTCTTTTGTCCAAATCCAAAATTCTTTATATACTTAAATAAGGTATCTTTTCCTAATCTAGTGCCTAGTTCTACAAATCCTGGGTTACATGAGTTTTGTACAACCTCTAAGAAGGTTTGATGCCCATGTCCGCCCCTTTTCCAGCACTTTAGGGTTGCTCCCCCTACTTTGGCAAAACCAGGATCCGTAAAATGATCATTCTCTAAGTTGACTTTTCCTTCTTCTAAGGAAGCCGCAAGTGTAATAATCTTAAAAGTTGAACCAGGTTCATACGTACTCCAAACTGGGAGGTTACGGTTATATACTTCTTGTGGGACGTTCCTAAAGTTAGCTGGATCGAAATCAGGTCTAGAAGACATTCCTAATATTTCTCCATTATTTGGATTCATTGCAATCGCAATGATTCCATCTGGGTTGTATTGTGCTTCGGTATTATCAAGTTCCCTTTCAATTACGGTTTGAATTTTCGTATCAATCGTTAGCCTCAAGTCCAAACCGTCCTTCGGAGGTGTATAATCATCTGCGATATCTGGCATTCTTCTACCTTTCGCATCAGAATAAAACTGAACACTTCCTTTTTCACCCTTTAACTCTTCATCATAACTTTTTTCTAGTCCTGTTAACCCCTGGTTATCGATACCAGCAAAGCCTAATACATGGGAAAGGTAGCTACCAAAAGGATAATGACGTTTCGAATCTTCTGCTATGTAAACACCCTTTATCCCAAGAGCACGGACTTCATTTGCTTTTTCATGAGAGATTTTTCTGCCCTCAGGATTGATATATACCTTAGACTCATTTTGAGTAATTTTTTTAAATGCTTTCTCTTTTGACATATTTAATACTGCAGCAAGTTTTTCTGCTGCTTCAGCAGGGTTTTCAATTTGTCTAGGAACAACTAAAACAGTCGGAGCACTTTGATTGGTGGCGAGAACTACATCATTGCGATCGAGAATTTTCCCTCGCTCGGGCTCAAACGGAATGTCACGGCTCCATGAATCTTTTGCGAGAGCAGTTAGCTTTTCTCCTACAAAAAATTGAACATACCCTAATCGAACATCAATAATCAGAAATAATAAAAACCCTATAAATAGTACTATTGACAACCTTCTTCGTACTGTTACGTTCGAAACACGCATATTGTTGTACCTCCTATTAAAACGTAAGCGCCCTAAAAAGTGCAAATCACTTTAAAATCCAAGGCTCGTCTAAATATATGCTTGTACAGGAATGAATAGAACAAATCAAATACGCTGGAGCAGAAGGTTGATAAACCTATAAATATGGAACAAAAAAAGGGAACTGAAAAATCAGTTCCTTTATTGTTCCTTGTCATTATTCTCTTCTTCAACAGGATCTTCTCCCGATGCATATGGTGTTTCAAGGGTTACTGTTAGCTTATCTCCATTTTTTAAGATGGATCCAGGCTCTAAGCTTTGTTTGATAACATAACCATTACCACTATAAGATGCTTCGATATTTGTTAAATCAGCTAACATCATGACATCCCGTAAAGACCAACCTGTCATGTCCGGAAGGGTTGCATCCTGGTCGGTAAGAAGGAAAATATGTTCATTGGGTAAAACTTTCTCCCCTTGTTTTGGGATTTGAGCAATGATCTTCTTTCCATTTCCAATCACAGTCGCTTTAAGGCTTTGCTTTTCAATTGTTGCTAGTGCCTCTACTTTTGATTTTCCAGCATAAGAATCAGTTACTATTTCTTGATCTACATGCACATTATTTTCTGTGCTTTCATCTGTTGGTTGAATATTTAAATACTGTAGGCTATTTTTCATAACATGATTGAATACAAGTGCAACTGGTTCGTTTCCAATGTCGGTATCCTTAAGCTCTGGTTGTTGAACTGCTACATAAACCACAAGTTTCGGGTTATCTAGTGGGGCCATTCCAAGAAACGAATAAATATAATTCCCTCTTCCATATAAATACCCACCCTGAGGACTCGGAATTTCAGCAGTACCTGTTTTCCCTGCCACTTGGTAACCTTCTAAGTTATATTGTCTTCCCGTTCCATCCGTTACCACTTTACCTAACAAATCTAACACATGCTTAGCGGTTTTAGCTGACACTGGTTGACCTGCTACTTTTGGCTCATGGTCTACAATTGTTTTATTCGTATCAGGGTCTACAATTTTATCAACAATATATGGTTTCATCATCTTTCCGCCATTCGCTATGGCTGTTGCGGCCTGAACCTGCTGTATTGGAGTAACAGAGGATGCTTGTCCGAATGCTGTTGATACCTTGTCGATCTCCCATTTAAAGTTTATCTTATTCTCAACTTCACCCTCTAAATCAATCCCTGTTGGTCGATCAAGACCAAAACGACCTAAATACTCCAATAATTTATCCGTACCTAATTGCTCATTTGCAATTTTTGCAAATGAAACGTTCGAAGATTTTAGCACACCTTCGTCATAGGTAATTGAACCCCAACCTACCCTGTTATGGTCACGAATGGTTTCTCCACCCACAGAGTAGCTGCCGGAAGAGAATTTTGCATTCCCGTTGTAGACTCCTTCTTCTATCGCTGCTGCTAACGTGAATATCTTCATTGTTGAACCTGGTTCATACGGGTAGGCAATTACATCATTCAAGTAATTTTCGATATTTCTAACATTAGGGTCAAAGCTGGGTCTTGTTGACATAGCCAAGATTTCACCAGTCTTTGGATTGGCAACAACACCGATCACTTTTTTAGGCTTATATTCCTTAACAACCGTGTTCATGGCGTCCTCTAAGAATGTTTGGATCGTTTGGTCAATCGTTAAATAAACATTACTTCCATTATCGGGAGCAACTATTTGTTCTTTTGCGTCCGGAAGCTTATACCCTTTTGTATCACTTTGAAATTTCATATAACCATCTTCTTCACGAAGATATTTATCGAGGTCTTTTTCAATCCCCATCTTCCCGACTGTATCCGTTTTTTTTGTTTCATTATCGGTTACTTTAGCGGCATAACCAACAAGATGTGATGCAAACGTCCCATTGGGATAGTAACGTTTTGATTCTCTTCTAAAAGCGATGCCAGGCAATTCTAATGATTCAATTTCTTGCTTAAGCGAGGTACTGATATCTCGACCATTAGTACCAAACTCAACCTGTTTTCTATCAGGCTTTGTTAAAATTTTATATATTTCATTCTCATCCATTTTTAATAACAGCGCGAGTTTACTTGCTGTTTCTTCAGGATCTACTACATGTTTAGGATCATCTTCATTTATTGTTAGTTCTTCATCGAGGATTGCAACCACTGTAAATGAAGAAGTGTCCTCAGCAATTGGATTTCCGTTGCGGTCATAAATAGCTCCTCGTTTTGCTTCAATTGCTCTTTGCTTTGTATATTTTTCTTCTGCTAAAGCTGCTAATACAACACCATCAACCTTACCCGTACCTTGGATATACACAAATCTTGCCATCAATGTAAAAAAGAGCAAAGCAAATATTATACTAATAAATGCTGCTCCTCTGTTTATATTGTTATTTTTAACCTTTATTTTCATGATTATTTTCCTTGAACCACTTTAACGTTATTCTCATTTAAAACAAGTCCGAGTTCTCTTGCTTTTTCCCATAAACGCTCATATTCACTTAGTTCTTGAACTTGTACATAAAGGTCACTGTTTGTTTTTGTTTGTTTATTAATTGATGCTTCGATTTGTTGGATTTCGATATTTGTATTGTAGATAGATACTTGGTTAGATATGATATGAATTGCGCAGAATACCACAGCTACAGAGAATATAATCCCTAATAACTTTTCTCCTAATGAAAATCGAAATTTCTGTCTTCTTTCCGGTCGTGTTCTTGGTGTCTGATTTGGTTGATAGTTTTCTGTTTGTCTAACTTTGTATGCTAAATTACCCATCATATCCCTCCTTAAGTATCTCTTCTATTTATTATTAATGAAGCCGCGAAACTCAAAGTTTCTCTGCAATCCTCAACTTTGCAGAACGGGCTCTTTTGTTTGCCTCTAATTCTTCCTCTGTAGGTAATATCGGTTTTCTTGTGATAAGTTTTAATGTAGGTTTATATTCATCAGGTATAATCGGAATTCCTGGTGGTAGAGGTGGACCTTCACTTGCCTTTTTAAAGGCAACCTTACAAATCCGATCCTCCAGTGAGTGGAAGGTTATGACACTGACTCGCCCACCTGTTGCCAAAAGCTCAATTGACTGGTGAATAGCATCTTCAAATACCTTTAATTCATCGTTTACTGCAATTCGAATCGCTTGGAAAATTCTTTTTGCTGGATGTCCGCCGGTCCTTCTAGCCGCAGCAGGAATTCCCTCTTTAATTAACTCCACCAATTCTCCAGTTGTTTCAATGTGTTTCTTTTCTCTTGCAGCCTCTATTTTTCTAGCAATTTGCTTTGAAAACTTTTCTTCACCGTATTGAAAAAAGATTCTTACCATTTGCTCATACGACCAATTGTTGACAATATCATAAGCCGACAAAGTTGCATTTTGGTCCATTCTCATATCAAGTGGTGCATCGTGGTGATAGCTAAATCCTCTTTCCGGTGTGTCTAATTGTGGTGATGAGACTCCCAAATCAAACAGAATTCCATCAACAACCGTTACACCTTGTTCATGTAATTTCTCAGATAAGTGGGCAAAATTACTTTTGATGATGGTAACAATGTCACCATATTCCGCAAGCTTGTCCTTTGCATTTTGAATTGCAATATCGTCTTGATCAAAAGCATATAGCTTCCCCTTGTTTGAAAGTTTTGAAGCTATGTATGAACTATGTCCTGCACCACCAAGTGTGCAGTCTACGTATATTCCATCTGGACGAATCTTCAATCCATCAGCAGCCTCTTCTAATAGAACGGTTTTGTGTTTGAACATGTTAGCACCTCTTATTTCAGTAATACACTTATTTTGTACACAAGAGTTCATTCAAATGCGCCTTGGCTTATTTGCCACCCGATTTTTTAGTACGATGAGGGTCACTAAGACGTTGCCACAGGAAGTGGCGTTCAGAGTCTTAATCTTATTCTCAAAAAACTACCTTTGAAAAATCGTGGAATCCGCCGGCGGCTATAACTTTATTCAGTCTGGGTTTGAATCCTCCCAAAATATTATACTCATAAAGTATTCATCACACCATAAAAAAAGTGAATCCGACAGAATAAAGTTATATATCAAAACCGATCATATTTTCAGCTATATCAGAAAAAGATTCTTCGGAAGCAGCAAAATATTCTTCCCACTTCTCCTTACTCCAAATTTCAATACGGTTTGATACTCCAAGTACTACACATTCCTTCTCAAGCCCAGCGTATGAAACTAACGGTGATGCAATATTTACTCTTCCTTGTTTATCAAGTTCACATTCAATGGCTCCAGAAAAGAAAAAACGCGTGAACGCACGGGCGTCTTTTTTAGTAAGTGGGAGTGTTTTTAATTTTTCCTCAAGTATTTTCCATTCTGATTGTGGGTAACCGAATAAGCACTGATCTAAACCTCTAGTTAAAACAAATGTTTCACCTAGGTTTTCTCGAAACTTAGCAGGTATAATCATTCGGCCTTTCGTATCAACAGTATGATGGTATTCTCCCATGAACATATCCATTGTCCCCACTTTCTGACTTTATCTTACCACAATCCCCCACTTTCCACCACCGGTTTTTATATAAAATTACCAAATAAAAAAAATCCCCGGAATTCCGAGGATTTTCGTCATATTCTACATTATTACTACCTTATGCTTTCCGTTAAATTCAAACGGAAGTACTAATAAATCTTGGATAAAATCGTCTCCGTATTTATTTAAATAATAAAAAACATTCCAAACTCTCTCCTGTGGGGAGCCAAGTGGTAGAAGAGATTTTTCAATTCGGTTAAAACGATTCAATTCAATTTCATTACGGTTTAAAATACTTCGGTTTATAGTGTTCTTCAAGAAGTCAAGCTGGGATTGAATATTTTGAGCATTTTTCAAGAGGAGATCCCCTAATCCTGAATCAACTTCAAGCCCCACTTTTCGTATTTTCTTATGAATTTGCTCTACTTCTTTTTTCGCATCTAGGATAATCCCGTCCACATCAGCTGTTTGTTGTTCCAACCAAGACTGTTTCACTTTTGAAAGTTCTCCGGAAAGGGTAGCTGGAATTGTTAATCCCACTTCTTCGATATTAGACTCGATCGCCCTTTCTACAATTGTCATCATGAGTCTTGGTACAACAGGTGGCATCTGAATCTCCATGACGGCAAACACTTTTTTTAACTCGGCCCAGTATGAAACCTCGCCAGGTCCGGAAATAAAAGCTAATGTTGGGAACAAGAACTCCTGCATAACTGGTCTTGTTACTACATTGTTACTTAGAAGTTCTGGTTGTTTCTCCGCAACTTCAAGTAATTCGTCTCCACAAAGTATACATTCATTGTTTTTCCCACTAAACACATCATGTTCCACATTATACTCAAGTAAAATACGTTCATCATTTTGGGTATAAAAAAGGTTAGCACTTGACTCGTTCATTTCAATCATTTTTGAGTATTGATTAGATGACAATACCTCTTGCTGAAGCAACAATCCATCATGGAGTTCTCTATTTTTTTCAACCATTTTTCTTAAGAATTGTGATTGAATAGTTCTAAGTTCTTTTGATCCTGAATCAACAAGGATAAGACCGGTTTCTCCAAAAAGATCATTAATAATGTGTACAAAGAAATCAACATATGTTTTTGAGTTTTCTACAAACCCAGTTAAACGGTCCAGAAGACGATTCGTATAGTTTGTTTCACCATATGTCTCAAAGATTTCTTCAATCCATTCTAAAAATCCCGCTTGTTCAATTTCAATCGATGAAACCATTGTTTTACGATTGTGATATTGTGGAACAGTCCTTTTTCGAATACCATTTTGTAGATTTACATAGAGATGATTGATCTCCGCAAAATCATGGTCTTCTCCCGCAATCCAAAACACTGGTAAAACCGGTACATTTAATTTCTCCTCTTGCTCTTTTGCAAGTTTTATAATAGATACGATTTTATGGATCGTATATAATGGCCCAGTTAAAATACCCGCTTGTTGCCCACCAATCACCACGACACTACTTGGATCAAGTAGCTTGTTAATATTCTCGATCGTGTGTTGATGATAATTGAATCTTTTATTAAAGGTTAGCAAATGCTCAACAAGTTTTTCACGTTCAAAATGCCTTTTTTGTATGTCCTTTTTTCTTATCTCATAGACAAGGGGAGAATGTATATCATAATCGAAAAATTTCTCTATATCCATTTTATTTAAAAGATAGTCATTGACTAATCGATTTGATGATGGCAAAGAGAGATCCAAAACCTCCATAAATTCTTGTTCTTCCTTTCTTATCCAGTATGTATCTTAGATGAGTATAGCACGCTTTTTCTATAAACCAAAAATATTCGCTCATGATGGATTAATTTATGGTTGTGACGAAAATTCGTTGAACCAATCCGATTAAAAGCAAAAGAATATAAGCAAATGTAGATGCAAGAAAAACAAATCGCCATGATTTCTTAATTACTTTCACAGTATCTATTTCATGACTCTTTCTCCAGGTTACAAAACCAGTCAGCAAAATGGCAATAACAAGGACCAGGATGATTAGCCAAAGCATGCTTTTTCCAACAATTACGAGCAATAAATAATGTACTGCAATGAGAAAAAATACGGTTGTAATATCTACCGAAAGAAAAAACGATTTTCTATTATTTTTCATTATAAATCTACTAATAAAATAGATTAGTATAAAGCCAAGCACAGGAGCTGTAACAAATGTCGCAGCAATACCCGCAAAAAAATTTATCATTTCCTATCCCCCTCATCTTTCCATCCCTTTTATAGAATCATATAAAAATTGTGTTATCGCTACTTCCCGATCTATTTTCTTTGCTTCAGCTAATACATACCCTAAAATGGCATCAATTTCGGTTTTTCTTCCCTCTTCTATATCTCGTAGCATAGAAGATTTATTTTGAGCAGTATTCTTACAAATTGTCGCCACAAGCTCCCACATTTGTTCTTCATTACAAGGTATGACAGACGTGATTTCACGAAATAAAGTCTTGACTTGATTCTTGAAATACTCATTTTGAAGCAATCTCCCATTCTTAACTCCATATAAAGCTGTTAATGGATTGATGACCGCATTAACAATTAGCTTTGAAGTCATCATTTCATACCAATTGTTATGAAATTCGTTTTGAAACTCCTTGATAGGAATATCAAATGTAATAAAATCCCCTTTAATAATCCCAAACTTTGTAAGACCTATGCCAGTATGTATGATGGTAGTATCATTCAATTTTAATGCACCATGTTCTACAACACCTACAAGGATATTCTTATTTTCGAGTTGTTTCATGATATCAAGATGCCCCATTCCGTTTTGTAGAAAACAAACCGTTTGTACCTTTTCTATGTCTTTGATCTGTGAAAGGACGTCCTTCAATATGTATTGTTTCACCGCGATGAAAAGAATATCTTCCCTGATTACACTAGCTGTACTTGTTACAGCTTGTACACGGTATGTATTTGACGTGTTTTCAATTTCTATTGTTACACCTTTTTGATTAATTTCAAATGCCTGGCGTTCAGTTCTCGTATATAGGGTTACATCATGGTATTCTGCAAGATAGCCTGCAAATAACAACCCGATAGAACCCCCACCAATTATTCCAATTTTCATAGTTCCAACTCCATAGTTTGTCCTACCTTTATTTTACCAAAAAGCCCGACAAAATGACTAGATACTTACTACAAAAGGTAGGCAAAACAAAACAGAACTAACCCCAAGGCAATTCCTTGGGGTCTAATCATCCTTCTTATTTATACTGGGTAAACTGGATGCTTTTTCTGGACGAATTCAAGTTCCTTTGTTTCGTAAGCGGACAAACGATCAATGAGGACACGTCTAAGCTCTGCAGCTGGAACAATATCGTCAACAATTAACTCTGATGCAAGCTTGTAGATATCGATCGTCTCTTTATATTCTTGTTGTTTTTGTTGAACAAAAGCGACCCGCTCTTTTGGGTCTTCAATTTCATTAATTTTATTCGAATATACCGCATTTACTGCTGCTTCTGGCCCCATAACAGCAATTTGAGCTGTCGGAAGTGCCACACAGTAATCCGGCTCAAATGCAGGACCAGCCATCGCATAAAGTCCTGCACCATATGCTTTTCGCACGATAACTGAAATTTTCGGTACAGTTGCTGAGCTCATTGCAGCAATCAATTTTGCTCCATGTCTAATGATGCCTGCTCTTTCGACCTTTGTTCCAATCATAAACCCAGGAACATCTGCTAAGAACACTAATGGGATATGGAATGCATCACATAATGTGATAAATTTAGCCGCTTTGTCTGCAGAATCTACAAATAAGACGCCGCCCTTTACTTTCGGTTGGTTAGCGATAATTCCAACAGGTCTTCCATCTATACGTGCTAGCCCAGTAATTATTTCCGGAGCAAATAGTTTCTTAATCTCATAGAAGCTACCTTCGTCAATGAGGGTATCAATACCTTCGTACATATTAAAAGGAGCATTCTGATTTACAGGTATTATCTCTTGAAGACTTTTACCTTCCTTTGGTAATTTCCCTTCAATAAAAGTGGGTTTATTTAAATAATTGGCAGGAAAAAATTGCAAATACTGTCGTGCACTTTGTATAGCTTCCTCTTCATTGGCAGCAAGTACATCGCCACAGCCACTAACTGTACAGTGCATTCGTGCTCCGCCCATTTCTTCTAAGGTCACTTTCTCACCAATTACCTTTTCAGCCATCCTTGGTGATCCTAAATACATCGAAGCATTTTTATCGACCATGATTACAATATCGCAAAACGCTGGAATATAGGCCCCTCCTGCAGCTGATGGTCCAAATAAAATACATATTTGAGGGATCATCCCAGAAAGTTTTACTTGATTATGAAAAATGCGCCCTGCGCCGCGACGATTCGGAAACATCTCAAGTTGGTCAGTAATTCGAGCTCCTGCGGAATCTACTAAATATAATAGCGGTACACGAAGCTTTTCAGCAGTCTCTTGAATTCGAATGATTTTCTCAACTGTCCGGGCTCCCCACGAACCCGCTTTAACAGTAGAATCATTTGCCATTACACATACTTTTTGACCGTTTATTTCCCCAATTGCAGTAACGACACCGTCTGCTGGAAGGTCACCCGCTAAATTGTTTGCGTATTTTCCATCCTCTTGGTATATTCCTTTATCAAATAAAAGCGCTAGACGATCACGAACAAATAATTTATTTTGTTCTTTCAGCTTTTGATGGTATTTTTCATGCCCTCCTGCTTCAATTTCTTTGCTTTTTTCTACTAACATTTGATCTAAATCCTTCGTATGAAGCATTATTACCCTCCTATTCTAGTACAAGTAATTCATCGTCTTCGTTTACAAAATCACCGATTTCTACTTTAATAGAAGCAACTTTACCAATTTGTCCGCTTTCTATTGGTATTTCCATTTTCATTGATTCCAGCATGACCACAACTTGGCCTTCGTTAATTTCTTCCCCTTCTGAAACCAATATTTGTAATACGGTCCCTGCCATACTCGCTTTTATTTCTTTCATATCAATTCCCCCTATTAATTGAGATATTTTGTAGTATATTCTCCTTTTAAAAAGGATTCCTCGTTGATAATTCGTTGGAATAAAGGGATATTCGTTTTTATTCCTTTGATTACAATTTGATTCAGATACTCCTTAGCTGATTGAATCGTTTCTTGTCGGCTGTCACCATTCACAATAATTTTTGCAATCATCGGGTCGTAAAACGGCGTAACAATTGTTCCTTTTTCATAACCATTGTCTACTCGCACATTTGGATCATTATCCGGAAATGTATACACCTCTATTTTTCCTGGAGATGGGAAAAATTTTACCGGATCTTCTGCATACACACGAAACTCAATCGAGTGGCCTGATGATAGTATGTCATCCTGTGACAAAGGTAGTTTCTCTCCCCTGGCCACAAGAATTTGCCACTTTACAAGATCTATATTCGTAATCATTTCCGTAATGGCATGTTCAACCTGAAGTCTCGTATTCATTTCTAAGAAATAAAAATTTTCTTCTTCATCGACAATGAATTCAATCGTACCGGCATTTGTATAGTTCACATATTCAGCTGCCTTTTTGGCTGCGTGACATATTTTTTCACGCGTTTCATTAGATAAGAATGGAGAAGGTGTTTCCTCAATTACTTTCTGGTTTCGACGTTGAATCGAACAATCTCTTTCAAAAAGATGAACTACGTTTCCGTGATGGTCACCAAAGATTTGTACTTCTATATGTCTTGCATTGGGAATAAATTTTTCGATGAACACTTCTTCATTTCCGAAATACGTCTTAGCTCTAGTCTTTGTTGCGTGAAACGCTTTTTGTAGTTCTTCCTCAGAATTGCAACAAATCATCCCAATACCACCACCACCGCCACTTGCTTTTAGCATTACTGGGTAGCCATATTCTAAAGCAAGCGTACAAGCTTCCTCTATTGTTCGAATACTTTCATTACTTCCTGGCACAACAGGGACACCCGCTTCGATCATAGTTTGTCTTGCTTTTACCTTATCGCCCATCAATGAAATAAGTGAGGGTGAGGGTCCAACGAAAACCATTGATCGTTCTGCAACCGCCTTTGCGAAAGCTGCATTTTCCGATAAAAACCCATAGCCTGGATGGATTGCATCAACATGTTCCATCTCGGCAATTTCGAGGATTTTATCCATTTGAAGATAGGATTTTAAAACGGGTGCCTCACCGATTCGATGCGCTACAGTTGCGTAATTTACAAATGGTAATTGCTGGTCCGCATCTGAATAAATAGCGACTGTTTCGACCCCCATCTCGTGGCATGTTTTCATGATTCGTAAAGCGATTTCTCCCCTGTTTGCAATTAATACTTTTTTCAAGATCTGTTCCCCTTTCGTTGAAAGATCAAATCCACCCACACTATAATTTCTACACGTATCTACATAATCCTGCACACAACTGAAAACGCTTTCTATATTTTTCTACAGAATTTTTTGTATTTTTGTTGTATAATGTTTTTATATTCATAATTACAGTTTCTCTTAGTAGAATCGCAAGGGGGATACAAAATGTATACGGCAAAGGTTGAGAAATTATTAGTAAACTACAAAACACTTGAAGAATTTAAAGCATTTAAAGAATATGGTCTTCAAGAATTATCCATGCTGGAAGACCTTGAATCAAACATTATCGAAAATGATAGCGTTTCACCGTTTTACGGAATTTTCTTTGGTGATAAATTAGTAGCACGTATGAGTCTTTATCGTGTTGATAAAAAATTCAATAAATATTTTGAACCTGCACAAGATTATTTAGAGCTTTGGAAGCTTGAAGTACTTCCAAATTATCAGCAAAAAGGATTTGGGAAAGCATTAGTGGACTATGCAAAAGCATATAATCTACCGATCAAAACAAATCCACGTGTGAAATCAGCTGAGTTTTGGGAGAAAATGGGCTTTACCCCTGCATCTTACAATATGGAACGTGACCTTGGAGAAAACCCTCTTCTTTGGTTCCCGAATGGTGTACATGAAATCGACTGATTTTTCTATATAAGTGCAAGGCACATGGAGCTAGACACCAAAAGAAGAAAACAGCTGAACATATTGTCAGCTGTTTTCTTCTTTATTTCTCAACTCTTTCCAGATTCCCATTTCGGTCCATTTGAAATTTAACTTTCTTACTTCTTTCATCCTCCTGAAGAACCACCATTTTACGAGCACGCTCCATGATTTCGATTAATGCCTTATAATCTTCTTCAATTAATTGAATATTATTTTCTAACGTATTATTTTGTGCCTTTAATGTTTTAACTTGTTCTTGAAGCTTACTTATTTGAGTGTTCAAGTTCCGATTTTCATTTACGACCTTCTGAAACTCACTTTCCGTCTTTTCATATTCTTCAAGGAACCGAATCACATCTTTTAATTGCAATACTTGTTGTTTACTATCTACATTTTCAATGATCACTTGTTCCAATGAATTATCCTGAAGTTGTTCTCCATTGTTTTGCTTCTTCAATTCCTTACGCTGCTTTTTTGCAAGTTCAATCCCTGATTTATATTGTTTGCGGACATATGAGTTCCATCTAAAACCACAAGCAGCAGCGGTTCGGGATAATGTTCGGCCCACCTCTTCAAATGCACCTAATTGTGTGCCTCCCTCACGGATATGGCGCAATACTACCTCTGCAAGCAATAAATCTTCATCTTGAGTCCATGCATCTTGACGTGTTGAAGTCATATCTTTCCCTCCTAAACTTCTTTTTTATTAATACATATGCATGTAATAGAAAAGATAGACTACTCACACTCTAGCATGGAAATAATTATTCTTTTTGCATGATTTTGCGTACTGCTTCTAGATGTTCTTCAGTTACCCACAAAGTAGTACACTCCTTGATCTCCTCACTTATTCTCTCCTTCAACCCGGTTTGAGACCATTTCCTATTTACTACCTTTTTGTATGCATTTACTACTTTAGTATTATGTAAAAATTCTTTAGAAATAAATTCTTTACAATCCATAATAGAATTGTCCACTGACAAGATATGTTGGATAAATCCAAGTTCTTTACCAGCTTCGCTTGAAAAAATCTCACCTGTGAGAAGAAGGCGATACGCTTTGTCAATCGATACTCTTTCTAATAGGAGAGTTGCTCCACCCCAGCCGGTCGTAATCCCCTGTTTACCCTGAACAAAGCCGAATCTACTTCCACGAGATGCTAGTCTATAATCACAGGCAGTCGCAAGCTCACATCCACCTCCAATTGCTAGTCCATTCAGTAGAGCAATAGTTGGTTTCGTTAATGTAGCAAGTGAGTATAGAATCATCCCCATCTTGCTAAGCATCTGATAAGCTTCATGCTCTGTTTTAAGGTTTTGAAAAACGGATAAATCTCCACCTGAACAAAATGCTTTTTGTCCTGTACCCGTAATCACTAAAACTTTATCATCATCATTTTCTTCTACGTCAGTAATGGTTTTTTTTAGTCCATCCATCACTTCATAATCGATTGCATTCCATTTTTCAGGGCGATTGATAGTAAACCAAACGATTCCCTCTTCATCTCGTTTCACTATATATTTTGACATGAATTTACCCCTTAAGCTTTTTATCTTATTGTACTGGTAAAAAATTGAGATTGGCAACATTGGATTGAGTAACATTAGAAAGAATCTGAGGTGTTTTCATTGAACGGGGGATGCTAGGAAGTACTCTAATAAAGTAAAAAGCGTATTGATAACAAATGTTATCAATACGCTTTAACATGTTAACAAATTATTTGTTAACAACTTCTTTTCCTTTGTAAGTACCGCATTCTTTACATACGCGGTGTGCTAATTTCATTTCACCACAGTTTGGGCATGCCACCATACCTGGCACTTGTAATTTGAAATGTGTACGACGTAATCTTTTTCTAGTTTTAGAAGTTCTTCTAAAAGGTACAGCCATTATTCCCACCTCCTTAAAAAAAATAGATCAAGATGGTCTATTCTTCCTCAAAGAATTTCGCTAATCCTGCTAATCTTGGGTCAATCTTGTTCTTTTTATCATCTTCACTGATAACTTCCCAATCTTGTCCTGATTGCGGTGCTGCATCTTCAGAGTTCGAATCCTCATCACAAAAAATCTGAATTGGTATTTCAAGTAAAATATTTTCCTTGATAAGCGGAAGTAAATCAATTACTTCTCCTTTAACTTGATGAACATCCTCTTCCGACTCTAAGTCAAATTCAGATGTCTGTCTAAGTAAAAACGTTTCAGTTGTTTTGATCTCGAATGGAAATTTAACATCAACCAAAGTTCGAGAACAAGGCAAAATCATTGATCCAGAGATTTCTAAATGAAAGCTCGCTTTCGTGGAGCTTAGATCAGCACGACCGGTTATTTGTACCGGCGAAATATCTCGAATCGATTTTTCGATTTCCATTAAGTCTCTAACATCAACAGTTTCGTCAATCATTAGACCTTTTCGAGCTAACTGATTTAATTGATTAATTGTCCATTTCAAGTGAAATCACCTCAAGGCAACAAAGGTAATTATAGCTTTGCGGATTACATTTGTCAATATTTTTTCTTTACACTATACTTAATGTGTAGATACTTATCTACTATATCAGCTTTTCCAAAAAAATGATATTTAAAAATAAAGTTTTAAATAGAAATGTATAAGGGTCTTGATTAGCTATAACAAGCACTATACGGGCAGGCTAGAGGGTAGTTTATTAACCTTGTTGTCGGAGCGGCTTGTGACCTTGATGGGCTATGCGCTTATACTAGACATTGAAAAAAAGGGTGAAATGATGAAAGCTGTAGGAGTTATTGTGGAATATAATCCATTTCATAATGGACATAAGTACCATCTCGAAGAAACAAAAAAGAAAACAAATTCAGATTGTACGATTGCAGTAATGAGCGGAAATTTTCTACAACGCGGTGAACCTGCCCTCGTTTCAAAATGGACAAGGACCAAAATGGCATTAGAAGCAGGGGTCGATATCGTCATTGAATTACCTTATGCGTTTGCCACTCAGAAAGCACAAAACTTTGCGAATGGAGCAATTTCCCTATTAAGTGCACTTCATTGTGACGAAGTTTGCTTTGGTAGTGAAAATGGAACAATTGACGACTTTCAAAATACTGTGGATTTTATGAAAAAAAATCAACGAACCTATGATTCCATCACTCGGCTGAATATGAAAAAAGGATATAGCTATCCTAAAGCAGCTTCTCTTGCTTATTCTTCACTTTCAAAACATGATACATACGTTGATTTATCAAAACCAAATAATATTTTAGGCTATCATTACGTAAAAGCTATCTATGATCAAAATAGTAGTGTAAAAGCTGAAACAATTATGCGAACCTCTGCGGGTTATCATGATGAAACCATTTCTCATGAATCCATCGCAAGTGCAACTAGTATTCGTAAAACATTATTTTCAACTGAGAAAAATATGGATCAAATTAAAAATTATCTTCCACCCTCAACTTCCAAATGGCTATCTTCTTACTATCGAGAAAATCAATTATTCCATCGGTGGGAGGAATACTTTACCTTATTAAAATATAGGTTACTAACGTCTACATCGGCTGAATTAGCAAATATTTATGAGGCCGAAGAAGGTATTGAAAATAGACTGCTAGCCCAAATTACAACAGCAACCTCGTTCATGGACTTTATGGAAAAAATAAAAACGAAACGATACACTTGGACAAGGCTTCAACGATTATGCGTACATATATTAACTAATACAACGAAGGAACAGCTAAAACCAATTAATGAAAATCCACTAGCCACCTATATTCGTTTACTAGGTATGTCTCAAAAAGGACAGAACTATTTGAATCACATCAAAAAAGAAATAGAACTTCCCATTGTAACAAAAGTGTCAGGATTTTCAGATGAACTATTTACACTTGATGTGAAGGCTACCCAAACATATTTAACTATATTCCCTGAACCACTTCGCTCCTCACTACTGCGACAGGAATATGCTACTCCACCAATTAGATATGATGAGGAACTGCAAAAATATTTATAAAGAAATCAGCCGCATCCATTTTGGAAGCGGCTGTGTTTTATTTACTATTTTCATCAAGATTCTTAAGATAATGAAGGGCGTCCTCAAATGTATCTACAGGAACAATTTTCATGTCACTCTTAATATCTTTTGCAGTTTCTAAAGCTTGTCGATAATCTGAAACTGCTGCACCATTTTCATTCGGTGCAAAGAAAATGTCAACATCTGTGTTATCAGCAGCAACTATCTTCTGACCAATCCCACCTATTGGGCCAACCTGTCCCTCAGTATTGATTGTTCCAGTACCAGCTATGCGTAATCCGTGAGTTAGATCCTTTTCTGTAAGCTGATTATAAATCTCAAGTGTAAACATAAGTCCAGCTGAAGGACCACCTATTTTTTTCGAATCAATGTTAATTTTTGGATCAGCTACCACTTCGATATCAGTAATTAATTCAATTCCAATTCCAATTTTGTCTGGTTCCTTTGGAAAAGGTGCAAGTGAAACAGAGACTGTTTTCTCTTCTCCATTTCGTTCAACCTCAATGTTTATCGTTTCATTTTCTTTTTTATCAGCTACATATTTCATAAATTCTGTATGTTCTTCAATTTGTTTCCCATCAACTGCAAAAATTCGATCGCCTGGCTTTAACACTTTCTCTGCAGGCATTCCCTCGACAATACCCATTATATAGATTCCATGGTTTTTTACCGTAACGGGCTTGTTTGCATACTTATAGGCAACCGTAATTGCTGATTCCTGTGAATCTTCCATATAAAATAATTGGCGATTCGTATATTCCTCATCACTCTCATTGTCCCGTCGCACATGATTAATCGGTAAAATTTCATGATACTTTTGAAACTTAGCCAATAAATAGCTAAATATATTGGCTTGGCCAAGACGTATCGTCGTTAACATAAATTCTCCTTCTTCTTCATAACCGTTTTCAACATTAATGATGGGGTCGAGTTCTGTTGCCATTCCTGGTTTTGTCACGTAATATGGGAGTTGGATAAAGGTGCCTAAAATTGCAAGCACCACACCAATTACGAGGGCTTTTAAATACGCTTTATTTCTCTTTCTCTTCATTTAATGCAGACTCCTTCCACTTTGCAATTGCCTCTTGGATCATAGGAAGTTGTTTTCTCGTTTCCTCTTCCCCGATTCGGATAATATCCTCAATATTTGTAAATGCACGGGAACTAAAATGTCCGACATGTGGACGGATCATGATATCAGAGGAAAATTCCCCATACTTCACGAGTTCCTTCTGCATAATATCAATACTCTGTAATATTACATCAAATATTGAAGCAACCTCTTCATTTATTTTAACATGTGAAACGTCTACCGCAATAACTATATCTGCCCCCATTTCTTTTGCAACAGAAATGGGAACACGATCAATTACACCACCATCGACAAGGATTCGACCATCAATTTTTTCAGGAACAAATATTCCAGGAATGGCAATACTTGCTCGGACAGCATCTGCAACTGGACCTTTTCGAAACACAACCTTTTCTCCGGTTAATAAATCAGTTGCCACAATACCAATTGGAATATCAAGTTGTTCTATATTTTTGCCGTGTGTGAATACACGTATAAGTTCTTTTACCCTTTTTCCAGCAATAAATCCCATTTTAGGAACTGTAAAATCTAAATAATATTTGCGTTTAAATGCAAGAGCAAGCTTATATAATCGGTCAATATCCAATCCTGCCCCGTAAAAACTTGCGACCAAAGAACCCATACTTGTTCCTGCGATGAGATCAATTGGAATGTTTTCAGCCAAAAGTACCTTAATTACTCCTAAATGTGCAAATCCTCTCGCCCCACCTGATCCAAGTGCCAATCCGATTACAGGTTCGTTCATACGAATCATCCCCTAACATTGAAACTATAACAGTATATGAAAAAAGAAATGAAAACTTGTACAAACTTTTGGTCTAAACTTGCCACCTATACACGTATATTTAAATAGATGTACAAACCATCGGTTGATAATTGATGATTCTATTCATTACACTCACGACGTCAGAATTAAAGAAAAAGAATATTTCGAAAACTGCGGACTCTCTTATTCTATCACTTAAATGAACTAATTGTATAGAAAAGAAGACTTCTATAGGAGGAGTACCATTGATACGTTCTAGGTTCAAAACAGTAGCCATTGCAGCAGGAATAACCTTACTTACCATTGCACTAATTTATTTTCCAAAGGATTCACTCGAAGCTTCTAGGGTCGGTTTGGAAATGTGGTGGAAGATCGTTTTCCCATCCTTACTGCCTTTCTTAATCATTTCTGAATTATTAATTGGTTTTGGTGTTGTCAAATTTATCGGTGTCTTATTTGAACCACTAATGAGACCACTGTTTCGTGTTCCAGGTGTAGGTGGTTTTGCATGGGCGATGGGCATGGCTTCAGGGTTTCCTGCCGGTGCAAAGCTAGCTGCACGGCTAAGACAGGAGAAACAGATTACAAGGGTCGAAGCAGAAAGACTTGTTTCCTTTGCGAATGCATCAAATCCTCTTTTTATATTTGCCGCTATTTCTGTAGGATTTTTTGAAAACCCAAGGTTAGGCATCTTGCTTGCGGTCAGTCATTATGTCGGTAATTTTTGTGTCGGGTTAATTATGAGGTTCTATGGTAAAAAAGACGACGAACATACACCAAAAGATAAAGAGAAAAAGAGTATTATTGTTAAAGCCTTACAGGAACTCCACCGTACAAGATTGAAGGAAAAGAGGCCATTTGGTCAATTATTAGGGGATGCGGTAACCACCTCAATACATACCTTGTTAATGATTGGTGGATTTATCATTCTATTCTCTGTATTTAATAAGCTTCTCTCTTTAATAAATGTTATTGCCATAATTGGGGCAGGTTTATCGATATTATTAAAACTGTTCCAATTACCTACCGAACTTAGCATCCCGCTTATTTCCGGAATATTTGAAATTACAACGGGATCGATGATGACAAGCGAACTAGAACACATCGATTTACTTCCTAAAGTGATAGCTGTCAGCTTTATTCTTGGATTTTGTGGACTATCAGTTCAAGCACAGGTAGCGAGTATACTAGCGGAAACTGATGTGAGTTTTAAGCCATTTTTTATGGCTCGAATTATGCACGGCTTTTTGGCTGGAGTTATCACATTATTTTTATGGAATCCACTTTACGTGAAAAACAGAGGCTCGGAAGAAACATTGGGAGTCTTCTCTCCATTAATACCAGAGCATACCCCCTTATGGGTAGAAACGGTTTGGAGTGGTTTATTAACTTACGGACCGCTTTTTACCATATTATCTTTATTTTGTTATATCGGTATATATTCCATTAGAATGAAAAACCCTCGTATTTAAAATGCGAGGGTTTTTACTATTGGTATTAAAAGATATATAGCTTAATGATTGGTGTTAAACTTCTCCTTAAGTGCAAGTTCTACCGGCTTAGGTACAAGCTCTGAAATTTCGCCATGATACTTTGCAGCTTCTTTTACTATACTTGAACTCAAAAATGAATATTGGTTATTAGTCATCATAAAAAAGGTTTCGATTTCTTCATTTAAAATACGGTTCATTGAGGTGATTTGCATTTCGTACTCGAAATCTGAAACAGCACGAAGACCACGTAAAATCGCATTTGCTTTTTTCTGACTTGCATAGTCCATCAACAAACCTTGAAATGATTCAACCTCAATATTATGTATGTCCTTTGTGCTTTCTTGTAATAGTTCGATCCGTTCCTCTACTGTAAACAAAGGTTTTTTTGACGAGTTATTTAATACACATACGTAGATTTTATCAAATACTTTTGCGCCTCTTTTAATTATATCAAGATGCCCATTTGTTACAGGATCAAAGCTTCCTGGGCAAACTGCAATTCTTGTCATTTCTGTTCCCCTTCCCATCCCTCTTCATATCTGTATAGTGATACACCAATGATTCCATACTCTTCATGCCGAACTAATTCTAGGTTACCAATTGACTTTTCGAGTAATACTTCTGAATCATGTTCTGCAATAACAACTCCATCACTTGTTAACAACTGGTGTTTACTAATTTCTTCAATAAGTTCAGTTAATTTTTGCTGTTTATATGGCGGATCTAAAAAAATTACATCAAATTTAATGTCCCGCTTCACGATTGCTTTTAATGCTCGCACAGCATCATTTCGATATACTTCTGCTTGATCCAGAAGGCGACAAGTTTCTAAATTTCCTTTTATCGTTTGAATGGCTTTTTGGTCTCGATCAACAAAAATCATTTTGTCGATCCCGCGGCTGAGCGCTTCAATTCCAAGTCCTCCACTTCCACCGAACAAATCAAGACCAACTCCACCATCAAAATAAGGACCGATTATATTGAAGATAGCTTCTTTCACCTTGTCTGTTGTTGGGCGTGTAGACGTCCCTGGTACCGCTTTCAAGTGCAGACCTTTCTTTACCCCAGATACAACCCTCACTACTATCACCACTGTCTATGTAAAATGAATAACATTATCCTACCATAAACATTATCGTTTGTTAATCAATTAAGAAAAATTCGAAACGAAAGGCCAGTAAAAAATTTTACTTCAATAATAAAAATACGCCGGAGCATGTATACACAATTTTCAATTGGTCATAATTAGTAATAACAACATCATTCGAGGATGTTGTTGCCAACCGCGGAGAAGACTTACGTTTCCCCATAAGTTCTTCCTCCGGTTTCTCCTCTCCCTTTGCCTTCTTCCATGTGAACGGTAACGAAAAACATGGAATGGAAGGACCCTGCAAGTGACTTGCAGGGTTTTTTTGTTTGTAATTGTTAATTCCTATCAAATCGTGATAAAGTAAACATGGAATATATGAAAGTAAGGGGAAATTAGTATGATACAACGCTTTATAGAGCTTGGTGAAGGATACTCTGATATTTATGAACTCCTGGAACTTATGAAAAATAATAGGAACAGAATCTCAAAGCTATTTGCCTTTAACACTACCGTTCAAGATAGGCAGCTATCCTCTTTAGCAATAGCTTTTCAACCAACAAATCCTGGTGATTTTCAAGCTATCTATATTTGTAGGGAAGGAATACCGAACCCGCAAATCAAACCCAATAAGAGGTACTCTCTCTTTGCAGAATTAGCTAGCGTTCTGGATTTATCCATTATTACACTTGACGTTAAACCATCCACCATGTTTAGTGAAAAAGAACTGTATTATCAACACTTAATTGGGATTCTAAGAATGAACCGATACATACCGCCAATGCAATAACAATATCTACACTTGGAGGCGTTATGCAAATAGTATGTGTTGCTGGCGCCTCGAGTAATGAATGTACGTTTCATCTTTCATACCCTCGCTTGTGTTACGACCATTGCATGAGGGTACGATTCACCCTTTTTCTTACCCTCACTTGCATTACGGACATTGTTTGAGGGCACGAAGACCCTATTTCTTACCCTCACTTGCGGTACGACAACTGCTCGAGGGTACGACTAACCTCTTCACACCTCTCTTGGGTACCTCATTTTTTCGTTTTGATGGTCTTCATACCGAATCTTAACGCTTCAACATTCTTAACCTTGTATTCAGCTATAACTGACCTATAGCTAGACAATAAAAAAAGCTTATCAAAAGCAGGATGCTTTTGATAAGCTTTTTATAGTCCAATCTTATAATCGTATTCCTTTGCGCGATCTGGTTTTCTGTTCTCGAATTCAATCTTTAAAAATGGTTTATATGATGGCTCTACTCTTTTTACGAAGGCAAGCGAATTTAACTTTTCTACGATTGAATCGGTATTTTCCATATCGTTATAAAGGACCACGTATTTTAGACGTTTTGATACATAGTGAATATTGCCAAATTTACGCAGCATTTTTGAATGCTTTAGCGAATGTAGCCAAACGATAATTCCTTGGCGTTGTCCAATCATAGTGTTTTCTCCTTATTTCAATAACTTTTTTATAGTGTAGCACAATGAGTTAAAATTTTACAATATGAAATAAAGTAGAAAACTTACTTTTTTCAGAAAATATGGGTAATATATTCATATTATTTGCTAATCTATTAATGACAACCACATGCGCCGCCGCTGCCACAGCCGCCGCCACAACTTGAAATGGAATCAAAATATGGGTTACCTGTTGGCACTTTAATATGTTTTGATACAGCTCCCCCTAGTAACACGCTGATTTCATCAAGGACTTTTTGGAGATTATCTTCTGCTTTTTTAAAATCAGCAATGGTTTCATGAAGATCTAGCTTCCTTTTTAACTCTCTTGTCTCTTTTGAAACAGTTCGAAAATCAGGATGGTATTTCCCGAATCGTTGAACCTCGTCATATTTCTCCTTCATATTCTGAAATTCCGCGATAAGTTTTTGTGCTTCCTTATCCTTTTGTAATGTATATAAACAGCTGCGATATTCCTCAGCTAGTTCAGATTGTAGAATCATTGATGCTAGGCTTTCCGCCTCTTCAAGTATCTCAACTCTTTCAAGTGTAGCTATCAAAAAAAACACCTCCATAATCACTATACCATGATTCTTCACGAATCGCATCTTATGGAACTTTATTACTTTATTTGAAAATGAATCGTGTGTGCGAGATCGTAATTCGTTAAATCATTATGGACTACTTGAATTTTCAAGGTATGCTCACCCTTTGTTAGCCCTTTTATAATAAATGCAGCCGTGGATATCTTTTCTGTCCGTCGACCATCTACTATAACATTAAGATGGCCCTCACCTTCCTTCTTACGGCCACCACTTTGTTTAAATAAAAAATTTGAGATAATACATTCGAGATATACATCATTTCCCCTAACATGGTGATTCACATGCAGAGTTCGTTCTGATTGGATCGACAAGTTTTCAGTAATCATAGCCTCAACCGGAACTTCATGTATATAAAAATAAAGGAAACTTAGAAAAAAAAGGGATAAAACAATCTTGTACAACTTTCAACCACTCCTTTTTCCTAGTTTTTCCTATCACATAACAAATATCCTGCATTCCCTAAAAAAAGCGACTCTTAAAGAGTCGCCTTGCGTTTAATCGCTTTGTCGCATACCTTGATACATTTGTAGCATGAAAGAGGCCATTTCTAAAGACTGGTTGAGTTTTTGCACTTTATGTGGAAGAGTCTGTTTGAAATACAATTTTGACTCCATCTCAAGGCTCTGAAAATCATTTGGATTCCTGGTTAATTTTCTGTACCAAATTGGGTTTTGACGTACAAAAGTTCGAATTTGTTTTTTTGTTTTGAGGTACTCATAGGTATCTTTTCGCATCATGCTCCTCCCTTCTCACCTAATCTTTTCGAAAGGCAAACGGTTGAGTATGTCGGTGCGAAGACTGCCCTTGATTCTGCTTTTCTTCTCCACGAAACTGATGGATGACTGCTTGAATCGTTGAAATGGCTTCACTTACATTTGAGATTTGCTGCTGAAGATTATTCATATCTGCATTTTTAAAGGATGAAAAGATTTTTCCGATAAAATCTTCTTTGTCTCGTTCTTCTGTCTTACTGTTACTATTTTTATATTTCTTCCACTTCTCATCATTTTCACCAAGTATATACCAATCTTCGTATACTTCTTGCCAATTAAGTGCTCCTTTTCGCACTTCCTGAACTAGAATTGGATGTTTTTTTACAAAAGATTTAAATTCTTGAACGGACGGATGAAGTTTTTTTCCCATACCAATCACCTCTTTTTCATACGAATGCCTACTATAGTTTATCTTTAATAAATTGATTTGTTCGCCCATTTTAAATTGCACTAAGCCCAATATAATTGATAAAATAAGAATAATAAAAATATTATGGATTTGAGGTAAATATCATGGAAGATCGTATCTTACAAAAATTACAGACATTCTTCGTTGAAGCAAACGAAGAAGAAAAACAGGCGTTAGAAAGGGTAATTGATGCCGTAATTCGTAAACAAACAAAACAAAATGGATCATATATTGGTGGCATACTACAAACAAGTCGAAAAGTCCCTGATGATCTAACCTATGAAATTACCATTCCAAATACGGAGCTAATTCAAAACCCATTAAAAATCGTCCATGGGGGAATTACAGCAACACTCCTTGATTCTGCTATGGGTTCAGTAGTTCACAATGTCCTCCCACATGACAAAGCAGCTGTAACAACTGAAATGAAAATTAATTATGTGGCCCCAGGAATAGGAAAAGAATTCCGCTGTGTCGCACAAATGATTCATAGAGGTTCAAAAATATGCGTGACTGAGGGTAGAGTATTCCGGGATGATGGAACATTAATCGCTCATGCTACAGGCAGTTTCTTTATCATTGATCGTCCAAACAAAAAATAACGAGGTGTAGGAATGGTTACAGCCATTGTCATTCCACTCATTATTGTCTATTTTTATGTACTTTCAAAAAAGGAAAGAAAGAAATACGAGGAAAGCTGGAAGGACCTTGAAAAAGTAAATGAAGAAGCGGTAATCAAAGGTAGAATTATCAGTAAAAATGAAGAAAAGCAACGCTATTATTATCATAAATTCGTTCATGTGACTGAGTTAAAAATAAAAACGTCCACAGGTATTATTAAAGCAAAACGGATTATTCCACTAAGGGGTGAATATACACCTGCTCAAATTAATTTAGGTGATGAAATTTCATGTATTGGTGAATGGACAAAAGATCATTTCCAGTTCAACAAATATCAAATCTTAGTAAATAATAAGTAAGCAATACACCTAGATGCATTGCTTACTCCCATTTTTGAATAAAGTTTTGCGTGTAATATTTTTCGTATACCCCTACCCCAAGAAAGTTGTAGTCCTCGCTTAATAGAGTCTCGCGATGTCCTTCACTATTCAGCCATCCTTCAACAGCTGCAATACCGTCAACATATTTTGCTGCAATATTTTCTCCCGCAAGTTGATAGGTCACATCCCCATTAGCGAGTCGGTCAGCTAGCCCCCCGTTTGTCGGCGAGGTATGGTCAAAATATTCATTTGTACTCATATCTTTACTATGTAAATAAGCAACGCTAGCTAACTTTTCGTCTTGTTTTAATGTATGAAGTCCATGCCTAGTTCGTATCACATTGGTTATATCTAAAATTTGGGCTGAGTTTCCTTGTTCTATTTCCTTCCATTCTACCTTTGAAACTTCTTTTGCGGAAAGTAATTCTCCTCGATACGCTAATTCATAGGGACGCAGCTTAATCAGTGTCTCCCCATCTAAAAAACGAATGCTCGAAATCTCATTCGTAAATGTATCCACATATACTTGTACATAAACATTCCCCATCGCAATCAAGGGTCTAGCCTTCATTTCTTCTTCAGTTAACTCAAATCGATATGGATTTTTATTCACATTCAAAGAGATTTTAGGTTTTATTAAGCCTTTTGAATGTAACTCTGCAACAGCTTGTCCAATTTCAAATGGTTCAACTTGTACATCATTTCCTGTTCCAAACACGGTAACAACACGATCATTTTCAATCCCCACCTGGATATAATTTTGAGGGGTAGAGTTGTACACCCACCAATTATAATCATAGGATGAACGGTCTATTCGGTCGGGCTCACCAAGTATTTCTACTATTTTTGAACTCTCCACTCCAATGTATGAATAGAGCCCTTCAAATTGATGAATCTCCTGTTGATAAGGTAAAGTGGTTTTTTCAGGATTTTCATGGCTTGATAACAACTTATAATTGTTCATTCCATTCACTATTTCTGTTCTTCCATATTTAATAGAAATATAATAAATGCTAGAAGCTAAAAGTATGATAGTAACTACAATCTTAGCTAATTTCAGAAGAACCACTTCCTAACATCAATCTTTTTCTATCATGTATATTAAACTTTTCCTAGATTTATGCGATTAATGTAAGAAGAATAAAACAGGCACCAATTTGGTGCCTGTTAATTTAGTGTAATTGGTCTTGTTCAGATATATCACTTAATGCTTCTCCTGCATGTGTATCAGACATTTTATTTGTTGCCAAGTCACCTAATGATACAATCCCTACTAATTGACCATTCTCAACAACTGGTAAACGTCTAATTTGATGTTTTGCCATCAATTCGGACGCTTGTTCAAGTGACGTATCAGGAGAACATGTAACAAGATTATCACTCATCACATTTGTTACTTGATTGGAGCCTGATCTTTTTTCAGCATACCCTCGTACAACTAAATCTCGATCAGTAATCATTCCGATTAATTTTTGATCTTCTAAGATAGGAATTGCACCAACATCTAACTCCTTCATTTTAACTGCTACTTCATACACATTATCAAGGGGAGTACAATATTCAACTTCAGTACTCATTACATCACGAACAGATTCCATTGTATCCTCCTTATTAACACTCACTTTATTATCTTATTTACCAATAAACATTTGTGTCCAATAATGTCTTTTTGAACCACCTTCTGCATACCCTACACCAATATGAGTAACATCTTGCTTTAGAATATTTGCCCGATGCCCAGGGCTGTTCATCCACGCATTTACAACTTCTTGAGGTGTTCTTTGTCCAGCGGCTATATTTTCAGCTGCTGTTCGATAAGAAATCCCAAAGTTGCGCATCATCGTAAATGGTGAGCCATATGTAGGTGAAGTATGGTCAAAATAATTTCGATCTCTCATGTCTACAGATTTATAACGTGCCACACGTGAAAGTTCCCAATCAACCTTTAATGCAGGTAATCCATATTTTGCACGTTGTTGATTAGTTAACGAGATAACTTGATTTTCAATGCTTTTAACATTTTCCAGAATTGGAATTGTTACCTTTTGACCAGGATAAATGAGGTTAGGGTTTTTAAACTGAGGGTTTGCTGAAATTATTTCAGACAAACCAACTTGATAGCGAACAGCGATTTTCCATAAAGAATCACCAGGCTGTACGGTATATGTAGTCGTACCTTGTCCATTTGCAATCATTGGACTACCTAAAATAAAAAATAAACCTGTAATGATTAAAAGAAATTTCTTCATCTTATCCCTCCTTTCCCTGTTAGTTTGACCAAATCTTTAAAAATTCCACATAAAATAATTTTTTATTTTTCGTGACATATTAATGTCAAACGTTGCAACTTGTATCTTTTCGTACTATTATTATACTGAGAACATATAAATCGTTGTTTGACGGTTTTTGGAGGGATATTAAATGAGATTTGAAAATACGGGGATAGAAAACGTAACAATTGAATTACCAAGATTAACTGACATAATGAGATCAGAAGGTTTTATTCTTGCAGGTCAGTGGGATTATGAGAGAATTACATACGACCGTAAATTTGAGATTAAAGGCGATATTTACTACCTTCGTGTACAAGGTCATGCAGTTGAGGGAGTAATCGAAGAAAATGCAACTGATGCAGTCATTAAACTACTAACACCTTTCGTTGGTAAGTACTATTATCCACATGGTGTTGAATATGGCGAAGATGAAGTTTTCCCTAAAACATTAGTAGATCAATGTGAACGCATCTTAGCGAAAGTGAAAGAAAATATAGATGCGGTTGTAAACGCATAATAATGAAAAGTGAAAGACGCCCGATTTTCGGCGACAAGCTTCAGACATTCGTAGACAGAAGGTGATTTTACCTTCCGAAGCGATTGACTAGCTTTAGAACCGATGGCGAATAGAACTAAACAAATTGCATATAAAAAGGAACAGTCAAAAACTGTTCCTTTTTTTACGTTGTTGTTAATGGTTGTGTATTAGTAAGCCCTTCAACTTGAATGGTAAGACTAGATAAACTAATCCCAGTCATACTTTTTATTTCATGCAAAATTGCTGCTTGCAGGACTTCACATGTCTTTTTGATTTCTAAGCCGTATTCAATGGCAATTTTTACCTCAAGGGCAATTCCTTCTTCTTCATTTTCGATTACGGTAATACCGTTTTTATGAAAATTCCGATTAAGAATTCCAGATACCCCATCCTTTAATCCTGATACAATCGTAACCCCTTCAATATCTTCGGCGCAAATTGAAGCAATCATTGCTAATACATCATTCTTAATATAAAGCGAACCATTTTCTAATGCTTTTCTTACCACCCCAACCACACTCCTTCTCAATTTCAAGACCACCATGGTTACTCCTACCATATGCATTAAGGAATGAATTGGGCACTAGTCTAGAAAAATCTTTTCATATTATTTATTACGCATATACGACTTACCGCCCTTTTATAAGTCTTACAGGAAGTGAGTCATAAGGATGTTGCTACAAGTGTGACGTTCTTAGTCTTTGGACTTACTGCCTCAAAAAGTTCCTCTGAAAAATTGTGGCATCCACCAGAGGCTTAAACATTTAGCAGAAGTTTTACTTTGCTAAATATAATTAAATAACTTTACGGAGCTCCCAAGTCAAAAACTTACCATCCTTTTTTGTACATCTCATTCCTAGCTTTTCAAAAAGTTGGATGGATTGATAATTACTATCACTACATTCCATAAGTACTTTTTTGGCATCCGCTTGTGTCACTAGCCAATCAATTAAAGCGTCCACCGCTTCATAGGTTAAGTTCGTTTTTTGATAATCTCGATTCATTGTATACGTCAATTGGACATTACCTTTCTTATCTGGTTTTCCATGAAGATAAATATCACCAATAATCCGTTTATCGGCATAATTAATGATTAACCATAAACCCCAGCCATACTGATTCTCATCCTTCTCAAGCTTTTCTATATAAAACGGAAGAATACCTGTTATTAATGGAGATGGCCAATTTTGTGGAATCGTTATAGGTGATCGTTTTTCAAGTTCTTTGCGATGAAAAACTAATGACTTGGCAATATCCAAAGAACATGGAACCAATAATAAGTTTTCTGTAAAGATCTCAATCATCCTTAACACTCCCCTCTAAGAAAGATAAAGTTATGTGCATAGAATAACAAAATAAAAAGGTGCTCTAGAATATTGTATTCTAGAACACCTTATACATATTACAAACAATCCATTCTACCATTTTTTAAAAACCTAAAATTGCTTTTAACATCGATGTTGTTTCTCCGCCCTTATAAAAGACATACAACAAGAGATAAACAGCTACACCTGTCAACGCTGTAAAAAACCATATGATGCTTGTGATGGGTCCCAGCTTACGATGCTTTGCAATTTTGTTTTTAAAGCCGAGGTATAATGTAATCACTCCAAATATTGCACCTGTTGTTGCCAAGAAAATATGAAAGATTAAAAATATCGTATAGTATATTTTAACATCGTCAGGCCCGCCAAATGAAGTATTTCCGACAAATACCGTTCTTGACATATAGATAATGAAAAAAATCAATGCAAAAATAGCAGCGGTCGTCATCGCTCTTTTATGTGCATCAATTCTTTTTTGTTTAATCAGATACCAACCGATGGCAACTGTTACTGCACTTAAAACAATAAAAGTGGTGCTCACTGTAGGCAGAATCGGTAAATTCATAGTAAACCTCTCTCACATCGTTCTCTCTATATTTTTGATTAGTTCGTTTGGGGCTTGAGTAATTGCTCCTCAAGTAATTTTTCTTCCTCACGTTCCTTACGAACCCATTCAAAGAATACTTTCCCTAGTAAAATCGCATAAACAAATTCTTGAATAATTTTCATAACAACCCCGCCAGTACGTTGGTCTTCAAGTGGAGGCATGAAATTAAACATCTCTGGCCCGGTAAGATTAAGACTTGCTAGCATTGAGGCTGGTACACAAAGCTCTAGAGCAGTTACCCATGACCCAAGCTCGGTATATGTTGAATACATAGCTACATCTGAAAAAATAATAAGTGCACATGCAGGTGTTAATAACATACCGTCGGCAAAAATGTAACCAACTTTTTTAAGTCCACTCAACGTGTTCCACTCTTCTAATTTATTAACTAAAGGCCACCACATAAAAAAAGCAGCAATAAAAATAAATGTCGTTGTTGCAGCATGAATGAACACATTTGTCTTTACAAAGTCAAAAATGAGTGGGATATGATATAAGGAAAATGAACCGTTAAATACAACTAAAGCAATTAATGGCTTAGTGAAAAATCTAAATATTGGCTTTATTACTTTGAAGTTTATAAAGGTTCTCCATAACCAATTAGGCACTCCCAAAATAAAAAAGGTCGGTACAATTAAATATAGTGTAGCCATTTGCGTCATATGAGCAGTCATAGTCATATGACCTAGTAAATCAATCGGACTTCCCTTACAAAAATAAAGCAGTGCGATTCCGATCACAAATAAAATCTTTGTTTTTATTGAAGTAGGTTCAGAATGAGCAAAACGATGTCTCCATGGACCAACAATCATAAAATATAGAATCGTAATGACGATAAGCGATACTAAAAAATAGGGACTCCATAATGCCCGAAAACCAAAGATATCGATAGACATCTCTATCTCACCTCTCTTAATAATATAAACAATGTACACATACTATTAATTATACCTTTAGGGAAATAGTCATGCAAACAAACCATTTATGAACTTTTAGTGTCTAAAAAAAGAAAGCCGGCATTATACCGACTTTCTCCTACTTTTACCACCAAATAATTGTTGTGAAGCAAAGAACAGTTACAGCAGCGATTAATATTCCTGAGAACAGGAACATTTTTGGTGCTTCATGTCCTTTATGATTCATATGCATGAAATAATACAATTGTAAAATAACCTGAATCACTGCTAGAAGTAAAATAAATGGTACAACGAACCATGGTGAAAATTGTTCAGACCCAACTGCTATAAATGCAATGATAGTAAGGAAAATCATGAGAGCAAAAGAAATAACATGCTGCTTCATTTCTTCCGCACTCTTTCTTCTGCGATAGGCTAAATCAACATTTGTGTTATTAGTATTATTTGCCATGTGTTTATCCCACCATTCCCATTAAATATACAACAGTAAAGATGAACACCCATACTACGTCTATAAAGTGCCAGTAAAGGCTGAAGACATAAAACTTAGGTGCATTGTATAGATCTAATCCACGGTTAGCGTTTCTAATCATGATTGTTAGAGCCCAACATAGTCCAAATAGTACGTGAGCACCATGAGTTCCAACAAGTAAATAGAATGCAGAACCAAATGCACTGCCCGTGATTGTATGACCTAAATGTACATAATGTTTAAACTCATAGATTTCTAATCCAAGGAAAGCTGCACCTAGAAGTACAGTTAGCCCTAACCAAAGTTGCATTTTCTTAAAATTAAAGTTCTTCATATGGTACATAGCGTACACACTAGTTAATGAACTTGTTAAAAGGATCATTGTCATTGTAAAAGCAAGTGGTATCTCAAACAAATCTTGAGATGATGGTCCTGTACCATTACTTTTGTTTAGTGCTAAATAAGTTGCAAATAGGGATGCGAATAAAACTGTTTCTCCTCCAAGGAAGAGCCAGAAACCGATAAACTTATTTTTACCTTCAAGGGTCGCTTTTTCAGGCTCTGCAGGGAAAGTTTCAGCTGTTAATTTTTCTTCTGCATGCATTATGCCTCAACCCCTTTCTTGTCATCATCATCCATTAAATCCGCTTTGTGAATATGGTATCCATGATCATCAATAATTGAACGTAGGAACATAGCCCCAAAAGTAATAATTCCACCAATGATCATGACTGGAACTGACCAGCTTGCGCCATCTGGATGGTGTAAGAAACCGAATGCTGCAATGAACAGTCCTAAAGATATGATGAATGGTAAGATTGAACGATTTGGCATATGAATGTCTCCAAGTGGTTCAGCTGGAGTCATTTCTTTTTTACCTTGCATTTTTTCAACCCATAAAGGATCTAATCCACGAATTAAAGGTAATTGCTTAAAGTTATATTCTGGTGGTGGTGATGCAATAGCCCATTCAAGTGTACGGCCATCTCCCCACGCATCTGCTGATGCTTTTTCCCCTTTAATTGATGTGATTACAACATTGTAAAGAAGAACAATTACACCTAATGCCATGAAAATAGCACCAATTGAACTGATTAAGTTTCCAAGTTCCCAACCATGGTTTGGTAAGAATGTGAATACACGACGTGGCATACCCATTAAACCAAGGAAATGTTGGATAAAGAACGTTAAATGGAAACCAATTAAGAATAACCAGAAAGTTACTTTTCCAAGAGTATCGTTAAGCATTTTACCAAACATTTTTGGCCACCAGTAGTGTGCCCCTGCAAATACTGCAAGTACAACCCCACCTACGATTACATAGTGGAAGTGAGCAACAACGAAGTAAGAATCATGGTACTGATAGTCTGCTGGTGCAGATGCTAACATAACCCCTGTAACTCCACCCATGATGAATGACGGAATAAATGCAGCTGCATATAACATTGGTGTTGTAAATTTCAATGAACCGCCCCACATTGTAAAGAGCCAGTTAAAGATTTTAATACCAGTCGGTACAGCAATTGCCATTGTAGCAACCGCGAAAATTGCGTTTGCAATTGGTCCTAGACCTGTTGTAAACATGTGGTGAGCCCACACCATGAATCCTAAGAAACCGATTAATACTGTTGCGAATACCATTGAAGAGTATCCGAATAGTCTTTTTCTTGAGAACGTAGCAAAAATCTCTGAGAAAATACCAAACGCTGGAAGAATTAAGATATAAACTTCTGGG
The DNA here is from genome assembly GCF_059759275.1 of Ferdinandcohnia sp. GQ5. NCBI lineage: Bacteria > Bacillati > Bacillota > Bacilli > Caryophanales > Bacillaceae > Ferdinandcohnia > Ferdinandcohnia sp. GQ5. Next base: position 55,948 of record NZ_JCAXEW010000006.1, on the reverse strand, counting down.
TGACCGAAGATCCAGAATAAATGCTCCCAAATAATTGTGTTTCCGCCCATTGATGGAACGAAGAACGCAGTACCAAAGATACGGTCAAACATCATTAATAACAACCCAACAGTTAATGGAGGGAATGCGAATAATATTAAAGCTGATGCAACAAACGTAGTCCAAGTAAATAATGGCATACGCATATAAGTCATACCAGGTGCTCTCATAGTGATAATTGTCGCTAAGAAGTTAATACCACCTATTAAAGTACCAATACCTGAAATTTGAAGACCAAGTACATAGAAATCAATACCATGACCTTCGGAATGTAATGCTAGTGAAGCATATGAAGTCCAACCTGCATCAGGTGCGCCCCCCATAAACCAACTTAAGTTTAAGAATACCCCTCCAAAGAAGAATAACCAGAAACCTAAAGCATTAACAAATGGGAATGCAACGTCACGTGCGCCAATTTGAAGCGGCATGACAGCATTCATAAATCCTAATAATAACGGCATGGCTGCCAAGAAAATCATTGTTGTACCATGCATTGTAATGATTTCATTAAAAAAACCAGCAGTTACAAAATTATTGTCTGGTACAGCAAGTTGAATTCGAATAATAAGAGCTTCGATTCCTCCTAAAAGGAAGAAGAATCCACCTGCTATTAAATAAAGCTTAGCAATCTTTTTATGGTCAACGGTTGTTAAATAATCCCATAAAGTAGCGCCAAACCCTTTTTTCTGAGCTACAGTACTCACAATGTGACCTCCTTATTCAATTATTTCTTATCTTAATCTTCGACACTAAGGCCCATTAGATATTCAGCTAAAGCATCTAAATCTTGATCTGATAAACCTTTATTATCATAGGTTCCTGTCATGTTGTTACCCGGCTTAATTGACTCAGGATCCTTCAACCAATTTTTTAAATTTTCTTTGTTGTATTCTAATTTTCCAGCAATACTAGAGCGATCACCGAAGTTCGCTAAGCTCGGTGCTGTTGGACGCTTTTCACCTGGATTGATTGCATGACAAGAGATACAGCCGTTTGCACTGAATAATTCTTCCCCAGCTTTTGCAACATCATTCGCAGGAACATGTTCTGCATCCTTAGCTACAACCATTTTGTCGATCCACTGATCAAATTCAGCACGTGGAACTGGTTTTACTTTGAAATCCATTAATGCATGGGAAGGTCCACAGAGTTCAGCACACTTACCATATAATAAGCCACCAGCTTCATCTGTACTCTTAGAGTTAAATTCTAGCCAGAATTTGTTTGTGTTATCTGTGTTTGTATCTAGTTTTCCACCTGCAGCTGGAATCCAAAATGAGTGTTTAACATCAGAAGAAATAAGTTCAAAATATACTTTTTCGTCAGTAGGAACAACTAACTCTTGAGCAGTGACAATACCATGGTCTGGGTATTCAAATTCCCACCAATATAGATTAGCAGTTACTTTAACTACTACTGCGTCCTCGTCTCTTGTCCCCTCTTCCATCGCTTTTACGTCAGCTAATTCAAAAGTAGCAGATACTGTTGGAACTGCTAATACTAAAAGTAAAAGAATCGGTATAACAGTCCAAATGATCTCTAAAGTGTGATTTCCTTCGACTTGCTTAGGAATCTTGTTTTCATCACCTTTTCTACGTCTGAATTTTACTAAGGCGATAACGAAGATAATTGTAACTACTGCAATAACGATGACCATGATCAATGTTGCTAGGATCATTAAATCGTACTGCATTTTCGCAACTTCCCCTGCTGGGGAAAGTGCAGAAACGAATGGTTCCCCACACCCTGCTAACAGCAGCGCCATGAAACTAAACAGTGTGAACAAGCGCACTTTTGGTAGCCATTTTTTCATAGCTTAATCAAACCCCTCTTTCAATAATATTTTGCTACTATCTTTATTGATAAAGATATTAAATCCTTCTACTTGTATATAGAAGAATTATTTATATTTTGAAACCCACTTACACTAATGTAACGATTATCATTGTTACAAACATAATCGTTAAGTAGTTAAGTGAGTAAACAAACATCTGTTTTGCCCATTTGATATCATCTTTCTTTTTAAAACCACTAATACCGAGGACTAACCACCCGATATTTAGGAGGGTTGCAATTGTTACAAATAGGCCACCTAAAGAAAACATATAAAATGGAAGTGGGATCAAGCAAAGAACCCAAATCATGATTTGTCTCTTTGTCATTGCAAACCCATGAACAACCGGCAACATCGGAACTCCCGCAGAACGGTATTCTTCAACTCGTCTCATAGCAAGTGCTAAAAAGTGCGGCGGTTGCCAGATAAACATAATAAAAAACAAGAGCCACGCTAGAACGTGTAATTCTGGATCAATCGCTGCCCACCCAATAAGAGGAGGTACAGCCCCAGATATACTTCCAATTACGGTATTAATTGTATATCTACGTTTTGACCACATTGTATATAAAACGATATAAGAGAAAACTCCAATTAATCCAATCACTGCAGCAGTAACTGTAGTGAGAAGTAGAAACCCAGTTCCTATTAGTATGAGTATTAATCCCAATACTAAAACATGTTTAGGATTAATTCTACCGGTTACAGTTGGACGTACTTTTGTACGTTCCATTACATGGTCAATATCTCGATCATAATAATTATTCACCGCACAGGAACCAGCTATAACCAACGCAGAACCAACTAGCGCATATATAACGATATCGATTTCCTGCAAAAAGCTTTGACCCGTAAAGAACAAGGCAAGCCATACACCCGTAAAGGCGGTTATTAGATTGGAATTTACAATCCCAATTTTTATGATTGCTAGGAAATCCTTAAGGGCAGTGGTTCGATATTCCTGATCACGATTTTTTTCATTCTGTATCTTTTCATCTGCACTAAGTACAGACCTTGTCGTCGTCATCATGAAGCCTCCTTATTTTAATAACGATACTTTCAAACATTGCATACAGCAATCTTATCAGCCTCATTCTTTTCAATTAATGAACGTGATACCATCATTCTGCACTATCTTCAATCTTAAAAAACGCAATAATAAAAATAAAGCGTTTTCGAGATGTGAGGTATGTATAAAAAGTACAAGTTTTATCTTATCCAGTTTATTATGTTGTAGATATTATAAATTATATTAAAAAATACCCTTTCTGTATATTAAATCACATTTTTTAGTTTTTTTGTGAACATTTAGTTAATAATTTATGACTTTTTTGTGACCTTTAAATGACCGCAAAACCGCTATTTAAACACTATTATCACTATATTAATAGTGTTAATCCCTTGTTTATAGGTACTTGTCCAAATGTAAAACAATTCCCCTATCTATTTCTAGCAAACTCCTTCATAATTTTCAACCTTTTTTACTACAATAATAAATTTTTTTCAATTTCATGCGGGTTGTAAACAAATCGTAAATTGTGTAATATCGATAATAGTGTTCCTTTGAAATTTATCTATTCTTTAGGTATGATAAATATCGTAAAAATATAGGTAGAATATAGGGATATCTGCAAAGTAAAGTTAAATACTAGACAATGTTATAGTTTTATAAAAGTAAGAAGGTGATTTTTTGAGCCGTTCATTAAAATGGTTATCGGTTTTAACAACGATCGGTATGCTATTTGTGTTAATCGGTGGTGCTCTTGTAACGAAAACAGAGTCAGGAGCTGGTTGTGGAGATTCATGGCCATTATGTCATGGGCAGTTAATCCCTGAAGAAATAACATTTGAATTAGTTATTGAACTAAGTCATAGGGTTGTTTCTGGAGTAGTAGGGATTTTAGTATTAGCTCTATCTATTTGGTCTTGGAAAGCAATCGGTCATATTAGAGAAACGAAATTTTTAGCATTTATATCTTTCTTTTTCTTAGTTTTACAAGGACTGATTGGTGCTGCAGCAGTTATGTGGGGGCAATCTGATATCGTACTGGCCCTTCATTTCGGGATTTCGCTTATTTCCTTTGCTTCTGTATTATTATTGACGTTACTTATTTTCGAGATTGATAAAAAGTTTGATGCCGACTCACTGGTGATTGACAAAAAACTACAAACTCAATTTTACGCCATAACAATCTACAGTTTAGTTGTTGTATATACCGGTGCACTCGTGAGGCATATTGGCGCTTCTCTTGCTTGTCCCGATTGGCCTGTGTGTACTTACAACAATATCGGCTTCCCCACTCAAATTCATGAATGGGTTCAAATGGGGCACCGGGCATTAGCTGGTGTATTATTCATTTGGGTATTGTACCTTTTCATCCGCATTTATAAGCACTATAAGCATGAAAAAGTTCTCTATCGCGGCTGGATGATTGCTCTTGGTTTAGTTTCTATTCAAGTTACTTCAGGGGCCGTCATTATATTTTCCAGACTAAATCTATTTATTTCTCTAGCACACGCTTTATTTATTGCTTGTTTATTTGGAGTATTTAGTTACTTCATTCTATTATCTTCAAGAAGCAAGAAAAATGAAGTGGCACTAAGATTAGAAGCTGAGAAAGCGAATGAAGACTCTATAAATGGAAATCAAACAATTACAGTGCAATAAGCTAAAAAGTCCGAGGATGCTCTCCTCGGATTTTTTGCATAATTTAAGCCCCAAAGTAAACTTTGGGGCTTTCTTTGGTTATTTTGTAAGTTCAAGTAAGAGATCGCCTGTTTGAATAGCTTCACCGTTTGCAACGTGAATATCCTTCACTATTCCAGTGTAAGGTGCTTGTACAGTAGTTTCCATCTTCATGGCTTCTGTAATCATGAGATGGTCCCCTTTATTCACCTTGTCACCTTTTTCAACTAATACTTTTATCACCGTACCTGGCATTGTTGCGCCAATATGGTTATCATTATCGCGATCAGCTTTTAGCTTCGCAACAACTGTTGATTTAATATTTGTATCTTTAACGATTACTTCACGTGGCTGACCATTCAATTCAAAATAGATAACCCTAGTACCATCTGGTTGAGCTTGACCTACTGAAACAAGCTTAACAATTAATGTCTTTCCTTGTTCAATCTCTACTTCAATTTCTTCTCCAAGTCTCATTCCATAAAAGAAAGTAGGTGTATCTAACATTGAAATATCGCCAAATTGCTCAAACATTTTTTGATAATCCATAAATACCTTTGGATACAACGCGTAAGAGATCATCTCTTTATTCGTTACATCGCGGTGTAAGCTATGTGTTAAAGTATCTTTTATCTCGCTAAAATTAACAGGCTCTAGTAATTCTCCAGGGCGAACTGTAATTGGTTCGCGTCCTTTAAGGATAATTCGTTGAAGTTCCTTAGGGAAACCACCATGAGGTTGACCTAAAAATCCTTCAAAGAGTTCAACTACTGAATCAGGGAAATCTAGTGTTTCTCCTCTTTCATAAATATCATCTTCAGTGAGATTGTTTTGAACCATGTAGAGAGCCATATCTCCAACTACTTTTGAAGAAGGGGTTACTTTAACAATATCTCCAAACATATCATTTACACGACGATACATTTCTTTAACCTCTTCCCATCTTGTACCGAGGCCAACTCCCTTAGCTTGTTGTTGAAGGTTACTATACTGTCCTCCTGGCATTTCATGCTGATAGATTTCAGTATGTGGCGATGTCATCCCACTTTCGAAATCTTGATAATATTTACGAACTCCCTCCCAATAACGTGCAATCTCTTCATATGCCGTTACAGAAAGTTCAGGTTTTCTAGCTGTCCCTTCTAATGCATATAATAATGAGTTTGCACTTGGTTGAGACGTGAGGCCAGCCATTGAGCTCACTGCTACGTCAACAATATCAACTCCAGCTTCAATTGCTTTTGCATACGTAAATAGTCCATTCCCACTCGTATCATGTGTGTGTAAATGAATAGGAATTGAAACTGTTTCCTTCAATGCAGAGATTAAAGTATAAGCCGCTTGTGGCTTAAGTAATCCTGCCATATCCTTAATTCCAAGCATATGTGCACCTGATTGCTCAAGCTCCCTTGCTAATTCTTTGTAATATTGTAAATCATATTTTGAACGTGTTGGATCTGTTATGTCACCTGTATAACAAATCGCTGCTTCTGCAATTTTTCCATTGTTACGAACAGAATCGATAGCAAGTGTCATACCCTTAACCCAGTTCAAGCTGTCAAATATACGGAATACATCAATTCCTGATTCTGCTGATTCTTTTACGAATTCACGTATTAGATTATCTGGGTAATTTTTGTAACCAACCGCATTTGATGCTCGAAGCAACATTTGGAATAAAATATTTGGTGCTTGCTTGCGTAATGTAGCAAGACGGTCCCATGGTTCTTCATTTAAGAAACGGTATGCCACATCAAATGTTGCTCCACCCCACATCTCAAGTGAGAATAATTCTGGTAATAATCTTGCAGTTGGATCTGCAATATGCTTAATATCATTTGTCCTAAATCTAGTTGCTAGTAATGATTGGTGTGCATCACGGAATGTTGTATCAGTGAAGAGAACTTGTTTTTGTTTTTTCACCCAATTCACTACGCCTTCTGGACCATGTTGGTCTAGAATTTGTTTCGTTCCTGAAGGGACTGGTTCATTATGTTTTACTTTTGGTAAAAACGGCTTATCAAACACAGGCTTTCTTTTCTTTTCAACACCAGGGAAACCGTTAACAGTTACATTTCCGATATAGGAAAGCATTTTTGTACCACGGTCCTTTGGTTTAGGAAAAATGAATAACTCAGGTGATGAATCAATAAAGGATGTATCGTATTCTCCGGATAGGAATTTTTCATGTTTAACAACGTTTTCTAAGAACGGGATATTTGTTTTAATTCCACGGATTCTGAATTCCTTCAAGTTTCTGACCATTTTGGATGCAGCTTGTTCAAAAGTTAAGGCCTGAGTAGATAACTTAACTAATAAAGAATCATAATATGGTGTGATAACTGCACCTTGGAACCCATTTCCTGCATCAAGACGAACACCAAATCCGCCACCACTTCGATAAGCACTAATTTTACCTGTGTCAGGCATAAAGTTATTTAATGGGTCTTCTGTTGTAACACGGGATTGAATTGCATACCCATGTGTTTTGATATCTTCTTGTGCTGGAATGCCAATCGCATTACTGTGTATCGAATGACCTTCAGCAACTTGTATTTGTGTTTGTACAATATCAATACCTGTAATCATTTCTGTAATTGTATGCTCAACCTGTACGCGCGGGTTTACTTCAATAAAGTAAAACTCATTATTCGCAACTAAGAATTCAACAGTTCCAGCATTCAAATACTGTACATTTTTCATTAATTTAACAGCAGCTTCACAAATATCTTGGCGTAATTTCTCTGTTAAAGATACACTTGGCGCTACTTCAACAACTTTTTGATGGCGTCGTTGAACAGAGCAATCGCGTTCATATAGATGAACAATATTACCTTGACTGTCACCGATAATTTGAACTTCAATGTGTTTTGGATTTTCAATAAGCTTTTCGATATAGACTTCATCATTACCAAATGCAGCCTTAGCTTCTGATTTAGCACGTTCGTATGACTCTTTTAATCCTGCCTTGCTACGGACAATCCGCATTCCACGTCCGCCACCACCAAGAGATGCTTTGATAATGACTGGATAACCGTGTTCTTCTCCAAATCGCACTGCCTCTTCCAAATTCTTCAATGGTCCATCACTACCAGGAATAACTGGGATCTCCGCTTTTTCCGCTTGATGTCTAGCTTTTACCTTGTCTCCAAACATATCTAAATGAGTAGATTTAGGTCCAATGAAAATAATATTCTCTTCTTCACATCTTCTTGCAAAATCAATATTTTCAGATAAGAATCCATAACCTGGATGAATCGCATCTACGTCATTTTCTTTTGCGATTTCAATAATCCCTTCAATATCCAAATATGCATCAATTGGTTTCTTTCCTTCACCAACTAAATAAGCCTCATCAGCCTTATATCGATGATAAGAGCCTGCATCTTCCTTCGAATATATTGCAACTGTACGAATATGCAACTCCGTACAAGCCCTGAATACACGTATTGCGATTTCTCCCCGATTGGCAACTAGTACCTTCTTGATGCGTTTCTCCATATAAATCCTCCTTTAAATAAGAACGTAAATTTATCATCAACATATAGATAATGGTTATCTATAAGAGACATAGTTTTTTTGATAAGTACGAGCTGGTTGATTTTGTGGCTTCTTTTCTTTTGTACTATACATAGAATGATAGTTTGTAAACATTGAAACATTGATCAGAATCCCCATGGATGCCATTAATAGCAATAATGAAGAACCTCCATAACTAATAAATGGTAATGTAACTCCAGTGATCGGAATAAGTCCTGTCAAACCACCTAAATTGATAAAAGTTTGAATGGCAACCATAGATGATATACCGACTGCAAGTAAACTACCAAATGGGTCAGTACATTTTCTAGCAATTTGAAATCCTCGTAAAACAATATATGCTAATAATAATAATACAAATAATACTCCAAATAAACCTAATTCCTCTGCAATAACTGCCATTATGAAATCTGTATGGGCTTCAGGGAGATAATTAAACTTTTGGATACTTTGTCCAAGCCCCAGGCCTTTCCACCCACCAGCTCCTAGAGCAATGTATGAGTTTACCAATTGATAACCATTTTTTTCATCCTCAAATGGATGCATAAAACCTAAAAAACGGCCCATTCTGCCTTCAGATAATATCCCATCTGATAAAATATATAATAATGGTGATAAAATAACTGCTGTTATTAGGCCAAGTAATATCAACTTTCCTAAGCTTCTTAGATTCATTCCTGAACATAAAATAATGGATAAAGCAATTAATCCTATAATAAAGGCCGTTCCATAGTCAGGCTGGATTGCTACTGTCATACATATACAGAGAGTAAAAATGATTGGCGGCATAACTGCTATACCAAATTGGTTGATATATGCTTGTTTCTTAGAATAGACTGCAGCAAGATAAATAATAACACTTAGCTTTGTAAACTCGGAGGGCTGAATCCCCCTTGCTCCTACCATTATCCAGCTTTGTGCATTATTAGCTGTGTGTCCAACGACAAATACTAATAAAAGCATCGCAACTGAACCTAGGACAATTATAAGAAGAATTTTTTTTGTGGCATATAGTTTATAAGGTAGAATCATGGTTACAAAAAATGCAACTGCACCTACTAGTAAGGCCATTCTTTGTCTATCAAAAAAGAATGATGGGTTTTCTCCAAACTTAGGGGCTGAGGCAATGACCATGCTTGCACTATAGACCATGACTAGTCCAAAACAACATAAAAGAAAAACAGCAAGGACTAAAGTATAATCATATGATTTTAAAATTTTCTTGAGCATTGGGCATCTTCCTCTAAATAGAAGGTATAATTATTTATTGTACTATATTTTTGCAATATATATTGCAAAAAACCTCCATTTTCTTTTAATCTTATAAACTATTAAAACAATATTAAGTGAAATCCTTTAATAAAAAATACTGTAAAACGGGAAAACTGTAAACCCAAATTATAAAAAAACTCAAATTATCCTAAAGTCATGATAATTTGAGTTAATTTATCTATAGATTTTTCCTACTTTCGGGTAGAAGCTTCATGTAGAACGGATAATTCACGCTCAAGTTTTGAGATGAGCTCTTTACCTTCATTGCTCTCTATTAATCCCAATCTTACCGCAAAGTCTATTTCTCTGGATAATCCGAACATTTGCGTATCCAGTACTTCTTCGTATAATGGGCATTGAGGCATAGTTAAATTATCCATTTGAACTTTAATAAGTTTTAATATTTTTTCAGCATCTGCTTGTAGTAAAGACAGTGCTTTTTCACGGTGATTCACCGAAATCTCTGAAGTCAATTCATAACCCCTCCGTTTGCGAAGCGATACCTAATCCTATCTATAAATATTAACCTGTATACAGTAAAATTGCAAGAATAAATAGAAAAGACTAGCACTCTTATAAATGGAACTAATTAACAATTAGGCAATTATCAGGTTTCACTCCAATAATAAAAGTCTGATACTTCCTATTACGTTTCAAAACCTCTATAATATGAATGAAAGGAATGATTTATCGATGATTATTATGATTGAAGGAAAGACTAAGTATAACATTACACTTGATCCTAGTGTGTGGATTTTTGATGATCGTAGAGTAGATTTACTTACATATTTCGATTCAAATCAAAAAGTGGAAGAAGATTTAAGCGAATACACAAAGTCAGTTTCAAAGCATTGGGATAGAGAAATCCGCGAAGGTGCGATTTACCCTCCTACTCTCAAAACAGAAAAGAAGTTTTTGAAAGAAAAAATATTAACCGGTACATATGGCATTCCATTTTGTGATTTTATTAAAAATGCAGAACCGTTAGAAGATGCCACAACCTTAAAAATTGTACAAAAAGAACAAGAAACTAAGATTCCATTAAGTGAAGCATATGATGCTATCCTTGGGTTTTCAAATGTAGGTAAACCATTACGTGAAGATGGTCCTGTCCATTTTTATTTTGGAGATGGTTCAAACCGTGAGAACCCAATAAAACATATAACTCGTTTTATCATTGAATAATTCAGAAATACGTAAGCGATATCCTCAACACCGACTAGCGCTGGAACCTCAACGAGGATGGTATGGCCACAGCAGGATGGTGAAGCCTGACTCGGGAGGCAATGCATTCGAGCTTAATATGAGAATAAAGCCTGTCACTAACCCTTTTAATCGAGGAAGCATGACAGGCTTCATACTTTAAAGAATATCTGCAGCTAATTGGGCAAGGCCAGATCTTTCTCCCTTAACTAATCGAATATGGCCACCTATTTTTTGGTCCTTAAACTTCTCTACCACATATGTTAACCCATTATTGTATTCATCCAAATAAGGATGGTCAATTTGTTCAGTATCTCCCATAAACACGATTTTACTTTTTTCCCCTACTCTAGTAAGGATTGTTTTTACTTCATGCTTGGTTAAATTTTGAGCCTCATCAATAATGATAAATTGCTCAGGGATGCTTCTACCTCGAATATAAGTCAATGCCTCCACCTCTATCGAACCCATTCCAGCTAAAATGGCATCAAGTTCTCCAGGTTTTTTTGTATTAAACAAATATTCAAGATTATCGTAAATTGGCTGCATCCACGGCCTAAGCTTTTCCTGCTTTTCTCCTGGTAAGAATCCGATATCTTTACCAACTGGGACGATCGGACGGGCTACTAAGAGTTTCTTATACTTACCCATATCCTCCGTCTGCATTAAACCAGCAGCAAGCGCCAACAAGGTCTTCCCTGTACCAGCCTTGCCTATTAAAGTCACCAATGGAATATCATCTCTTAACAACAGCTCAAACGCCATTGTTTGCTGCACATTTCGAGGTTTAATGCCCCATATATGATCCAGTTTAAAATTAAGCTTTCTAACTACTTTACCTGTCTTATCGACTATTCCAATAGCAGATGAGGAACCTCCAAGTGCGTCTTTTAATAAGATAAATTGGTTTGGATAAAATGGATGGTTAACTAACTCTGTAACATGAAGCTCCCCTTTTTCATAAAAAAGGTCAAGTAGGTTACGATTTATATAAATCTCGAGGAACCCCGAGTATATATGATCAACCTCAACGACGCGGTCATTTAAAAAATCTTCAGATTGTAGTCCTAATGCGTCTGCCTTAACACGAACCAGTGCATCTTTACTAACTAAGATTACCTGTTTCCCATTTTCTTTTTCTTGTTCTTCTAATGAGAGATTTTTGGCAACTGCCAAGATGCGATTATCATTTGTTTTTTCAACAAAGATATCTTGTAATTCATGGAAGGATCTGTGGTTTAATTCAATCCTTAGGCTTCCACCAGTTTCAAGCTGGATTTTTTCGTGGAGCTTCCCTGTTTTCCGCAAATTATCAATTAATTTTGAAACTTGCCTTGCATTTCTACCTATTTCATCCATATAACGTTTTTTTGAGTCTACCTCTTCTAAAACAACTGCTGGTATAACAACCTCATTATCTTCAAATGAATATATTGCTCTGGGATCTTGCAGTAATACATTTGTGTCTAATACATAAATTTTCCCCAAAATCACGCCTCCTACTCAAGTCGGTTTCATTTTTTGTTTTAGGAGTGAAACAGGTTATACATTCGTGTAAGAATTTTTTATTTTATTATATTAGTCATTCCTCTTTTTGTTCTTATAAGGACGACCATTGATAAAAATATATGTCTGAATGAATAAAGATAGAAGAATAATTGAACAATAAAAAAAGAAAACACATTGAGCGATAGGAGGCAAAACAGTGAGATATATTAATATCCTTCTGTTCTTAACTATAATTTTTATTATTTCTGGTTGTGGTACATCAAATAATGCTGGAGAAAATGAGAAAGATACTCGTGTAAAAGTTCAAAATTCAATTGAAAACCATGTTGACAGAAAAACAGGACAAGAAATAGCGAGTCATCTTGTCGAACTTGCGAGTAGTGTCCCAAACGTAAATGATGCAACTGCTGTTGTTCTAGGGAAGTATGCAATTGTCGGAATTGATGTAAATGCAAAATTAGAAAGGTCAAGAGTACAAACGATTAAGTACTCGGTTGCTGAAAGCCTGCAGCATGACCCTTACGGAGCAAATGCAATTGTTGTTGCAGACGCTGATACGTATGAACGTTTAAAACAAATGAAAAAGCAGATTGAAGATGGACGACCTGTTACAGGTATTTTGGACGAATTAGCACAGATTGTCGGCAGACTAGTACCTGATATTCCAAGCGATATAATTGATAATAACAATACAGAACCTACAAAAACAAATGACAGCCAGCTGAAAAAAGAAGAACAAAAGAAATTTGATAAAGAACAACAAGATCAGTCCAATAAAAAAATGGGTAATAAATAATGGTTGAATGTAATCACAGCACGAGAAGATGGTTTCTCGTGCTGCTTTTATTTATAAGTAATAGTTCTTAAGTTTTTTGATGATATGGGACTATTTTGTATAAGGTTCAATTTAATTTTACTTTCATTGTGTTTATGAAGGACTTTACGCATGGGGCCGACTTCCGCGTGGGACTTTCATCCACTCTTTGAAGGACTTTACGCATGGGGCCGACCTCCGCGTGGGACTTCATCCACTCTTTGAAGGACTTTACGCATGGGGCTGACCTTCGCGTGGGACTTCATCCACTCTTTGAAGGACTTTACGCATGGAGCTGACCTTCGCGTGGGACTTCATCCACTCTTTGAAGGACTTTACGCATGGGGTTGTGTCTCGCGCGGACTTCATCCTCTCTATGAAGGACTTTACGCATGGGGCTGCGCCTCGTGCAGGACTTCATCATCCTATAATCAGCATCTTCCAAACGTTATTTCAACTGGACCTTGTTTCATCCGATAGAAATAGTATTCTCTATAAAAAAGACAAACTTTGTCAGAAAAGTGTGTGTTGTTGTATAATGGGAAAAAGAAACTAGATAATACTAGAGGGGTTCATAAAAAATGAAAGTAAAATGTGTAATTTGTGATAAAATTGAAGACATCGAGGATGAATCAAGTCAAGCAAAACGTTTGAGAAATCGCCCAATTCATACATATATGTGCCAAGAATGCCATGACCGTATTGAAACAAGAACGATAGAACGAATCGCAACTAACAAATTCAAGTTATACCGTAAAAAGAAAACAGAGGATGATTGGTGGTAAAAACAAAAGTGCAAGCGCCTTTTTTAGAGGAACATCGACTACCTTCTGCCACGTCCTGTTGCAAACATCGATGTCAGCACTTCCTCGAAAATACTTTGCATTTTCTTCGTGCGATGAACATGTTCCCGACGCCTTTCATGTCCTGTGCAAGTCCGACGAGTACAAGAACAGACGTCTTGAAGATTGAACTTTGACCTTCCAGACGAATTAGCTTGTGACCTCGAGGGGCTATGCGCTGGAACAGTATGTAGCTGGGCAACATAACAGGTTATCCAGCTTAATATAAAAGCCGAGCTATGCGCTCGGCTTTTTGTTTTATTCGTAGTTATGGTATCTCTCGGGATGTTGCTGGATTTGATCGTGCATGATATCGATTAATTCAATCGGGAACCTTGCACTTTTTGCTTCCCCGTCAATTGTATACTTCACAAGATACATTACATCATCTTTTTCAATTTCGATGTCCTTCAGTTTAAACTCATTTACTAAAATATCCTCGAAAAGATCGAATGTTTCCTTTGCAGCTTTATCATCAGGTCGAGCTTCAGCCACAACTTTAATCGTTAACCAATTATAGATTGCATCCTGCAAGGATTTCATAAAATTGCCTCCTTATTTTACGCTTCACTTTTTTTTGATTGGTGAAGTCGAATTTTATAAATGATTAAAATAAGAGCGGCAATCGCCAATCCTTCTGCTATTGGTAAGAATGCACCTAAAAACGTTAAAATTGTACACCCTAAAGCAAGAAATAAATAAATCACAATATTTTTTAACAATGGCAACTTCTTTGCAAAACCTAACTTAAACACAATAATTGTTAAAAGCAAGATCACAATGTATAACATATTTGAACCGACACTGGGAGTTGTCGAACTATAGATTGTTTTTGCAACTGGCCACATGTGTTCGTATACATCCATTCATACCCCTCCTTCTCACACTTTCCTATTATCAAATGCGCCTTGGCGTATTTGCGCCCAGATTTTTTTCGAGCTTGCTCGAAAAATTTCCTTTAAAAAATCTGTGGCATCGGCCGAAGGCTTAACTTTATACAGCTGGGTTATGAACCCTGAATTAATTGTATATTTTTTACAGGTCCCCACTTAGAGAAGCAGAGAATTTTGCTGTATAAAGTTAAAGTATCAGAAAGGGACAAGGTTCACAACATTAATGATTCACTTCAGCAAGTTTTTTTCTTTTTGCTGCTTTTTCACGTTCATTTTTATCAAGAACTTTCTTACGTAAACGGATGGATTCTGGTGTAACTTCACAGTACTCATCATCGTTTAGGTATTCAAGTGATTCTTCTAATGACATGATGCGAGGCTTTTTCATTGTTGTTGTTTGGTCTTTATTCGCTGAACGCATATTTGTCATTTGTTTCATTTTCACGATATTAACGGTTAGGTCATTTTCACGAGTATGTTCTCCAACAATCATACCTTCATAAACTTCTGTACCTGGTTCAACGAAAATAGTTCCACGGTCTTCAACACCCATAATACCGTACTGAGAAGCTTTTCCTGATTCCATTGAAACAAGAACACCTTGTCTACGTCCACCAACATTACCAGAAGCCATTGGTTTGTAGCTATCAAAGGTATGATTCAATATACCAAATCCTCTAGTTAAAGTTAAAAATTCAGTTGTATAACCAATTAGACCACGTGCTGGAACCATAAAGATGAGTCGCACTTGACCATTACCATTATTAATCATATCTAACATTTCACCTTTACGAGCTCCAATCGACTCCATAATGGATCCAGTGTGCTCTTCAGGAACATCGATTTGAACACGCTCAACTGGCTCACAACGAACGCCATCAATATCTCTTACGATAACTTCTGGCTTCGAAACCTGAAGCTCATATCCCTCACGTCGCATATTTTCAATTAAAATTGATAAATGCAACTCCCCGCGACCAGATACAACCCATGCATCAGGAGAATCTGTGTTCTCAACTCGTAAGCTTACATCTGTTTGAAGTTGTGCACGCAAGCGCTCTTCAATTTTACGGGAAGTTATATATTTCCCTTCACGTCCAGCAAAAGGACTGTTGTTAACTAAAAACGTCATTTGTAGAGTTGGTTCGTCAATATGAAGCACTGGTAATGCATCTTGGTGTTCAATTGGACATACCGTTTCGCCTACATTAATATCTTCCATACCAGAAACTGCAACGAGATCTCCGGCTTTTGCTTCCTGAATTTCAATACGCTTTAAGCCCGAGAAACCAAATATCTTTGTCACACGGAATTGTTTAACACTTCCATCTAATTTCATTAAGGCAACTTGCTGTCCAACGTGCATAGTTCCTCTGAATACACGGCCGATACCAATTCTTCCAACATAATCGTTATAATCAAGCAATGCTACCTGGAATTGTAGTGGTTCTTCACTATTATCAACTGGAGCAGGGATATTTTCTAGAATACAGTTAAACAATGCTTCCATATTTTCATCTTGTTGATGTGGATCAGTACTTGCAGTTCCATTAATAGCCGAAGCATATACAACTGGAAATTCTAATTGTTCCTCAGAAGCATCAAGTTCGATAAATAAGTCAATTACTTCATCAACAACTTCTTCTGGTCGAGCAAAGTCACGGTCAATTTTATTTACTACCACAATAGGTGTAAGATTTTGTTCCAATGCTTTTTTCAATACAAAACGAGTTTGTGGCATACAGCCTTCATAAGCATCAACAACTAATAATACTCCATCAACCATTTTCATAATACGCTCAACTTCTCCTCCGAAGTCAGCATGTCCTGGTGTATCCATGATATTGATTCGCGTATCTTTATAATTAATCGCTGTATTTTTGGCGAGAATAGTGATACCACGTTCACGTTCTATGTCATTTGAATCCATTGCACGTTCCTCTACGTGCTCATTTGTACGGAATGTTCCTGATTGGTGAAGCATTTTATCAACCAGTGTTGTTTTTCCATGGTCTACGTGAGCGATAATTGCTATATTTCGTAAATCATTTCGTATTGTCACTATTTACACATCTCCTAGAATTAATTTAAGGATAAATTAATTTTACATTTTTTTACTTTCGAAAAGAACTGGAACTAAAACATTATATACCAAACAGTAGAAATAATACACATTTATCTGTAAAATAAATTATGGAAAGGGGCCCATACTATGAAAAACGTAAATTTGCCAATGCTCTTGTTTGCGATTACAACTGCAGTTTGCATTATGTTAATTGGAGTATCAATTGCTGAAAGAAGTCTGTTAGGTATTATTCTGTCTATTATTGCTGTAATTATTGTGACAGGTTTAGGATTTACCACAAAGAAAAAAATGCGTGAGAATGGCAGAATATAAATTCTGCTTTCCTCACGCTTTATTTTTGATATTATTTCCTTTTTAAAAATTGTGTAAAGATCTCTTGATGTAGATTCGGTCTTGCAACAAATACACTGTTTTCCTTTAAGAAGTTTAATGGCTCTCCATCAAGGGTTGTTACTACTCCACCAACTTCATTTAACAGAACTACACCAGCAGCAAAATCCCATGGTGATAAACGCATGGTAATATAAACATCAATCCTTCCAGTAACAACATAAGCCAGCTCCAGTGCAGCTGAACCATAAGAACGAGTTCCACGAACAGCATTGACGATCGGTATCAATATTTTTGGATCAATTCGTTTGTTTTCGGTAACCCATGTTGCATTTATGGCAACAATTGCTTTTTCCAGAGGAACTTCCCTTAACGGTTCAATTTTTGTAGAGTTAAAATAAGCACCATGACCTTTACGTGCATGATACAGCTCATCATGAACAACATCGTAAATAAGGCCGATTTGCCCCACTCCATCTTCATAGACTGCTACAGAAATGGCAAAATTACGCTGTTGATGAATAAAATTCATTGTACCGTCAATCGGATCGATAATCCAAGTGATACCATTTAAAGATTGGAGCTTATCTCCATAGCCTTCCTCCCCAAGAATTTGGTGAGTCGGAAAAGTCTCATGAATCTTTTCAATAAAGTATTGTTCCGTTTCCTTATCCATGTTAGTCACGAGGTCATCTGGGTTTGATTTTGATTCAACTACAAGCTTTGTTTTAAAAGAATCCCGAATTCGTTCCCCAGCCTCTTTTATCCAATGTTTCGCATATTTATCTATTTCGTCCCAATTTACCATATCTGTACCTCACTTTTTTCATCTCAAAGGATAGTATGTGCTATGTATCTTTCTTTAAAAGCATACTTTACTTATTTATGGACATGCAAGTAATAAGGAAAGCGAACCATCTCAGGTTCGCTTTCGCTCTTTTTTATACTTCAATTTTAATCATTTCTTGGCTTAATTTTTGTAATTTCTTTTTACATTCTGCTTTTTTCGCTTCATCTTTTTCAATCATCGCATCATAAAGGGTTGCCAATTCATAATCTACTTCTAAACGTAACACAGCCAAGCGCTTTTCTCCGTCTTTTCGCTTTAAGTCATTTATCACTTGTTTCAATTTCCGCACCCCTTTCCACTATTTCAATCTACCACTTTCCCTCATTGACTAATTCTGCTAGTTACTTCTATCTTATGAAAAAACTAGAGCATTGTAACAAATATGTGCGTATACCTAGATAAGCTTTAGGTTTAATTATCGAGCAAGCTAGTTTAGCTTTTTTAATGTTTTTGCTAAAATACAAGAAGGAATATCATTAGGAGGAAAGTTCAATGGCTTTTACAGGGTTTACAAAAGAAGACTTTAATGTGTTTACAATAGATGGACTAGAAAATCGCATGGATGCACTAATTAAACAGGTTCGACCAAAATTAGAGGAATTAGGGAATCATTTTGCCCCTACACTCTCGAGTCTTTCAGGAGATGAAATGTTTGCTCATGTAGCAAAACATGCAAGAAGGACGATTAATCCACCTAAAGATACTTGGGTAGCTTTTGCAAATAATAAGCGTGGGTATAAAATGCTGCCTCATTTTCAAATCGGATTATGGAATACACATTTATTTGTTTGGTTTGCTGTCATTTATGAGGCACCTATCAAGGCAGAATTCAGTCATGTATTAATGGAGCACTCGAAAAAAGTTAGAGAAAGTGTCCCAAACCATTTTGTATGGTCAGTAGATCACACAAAACCAGAAACTCTTAAACATCAGGAGTTGAGCGAACAAGAACTTGAATCAATGTTCACAAGACTACAAACTGTTAAAAAGGCAGAAATCCTATGCGGAATAAACATTCCTAGAGATAAAGTGGTTGAAATGAGCGCTGAAGAATTAGTACGAGTAATTGATCAAACTTTCAGAAAGTTACTTCCATTATACCAGTTAGCACACGAAAGTTCAAAGTAAGTTTCAAAAAGAAATTCATTTTTCGACAAGCTTACATAATAAAAAGGATGTCTTCTAGAAGACATCCTTTTTATTTACATTTTGATTAATTCCATATTTTCTTTTGCTTTTTGAATAACACGGTATGCAGAATACCCACTTGTTTCTTCAAATTCTCCACAAACTTGTTTTTCTTCTGCTTTACTCGGAACAATTTCTTTAAAGCGTTTATAAGCCTGCATCATTTTATCCCTTGCTATTCCTTTCTCGTATGCCCTTTCAACACATTCAAAAAAGGCAATCACATCGACTACCTCGTCTGTGCTCCAGTCATACGAAATCGGGTATTGATAATCCAATCGACTTCACCTCTATTTACTCCACTTAGACCTGATTTGCTCAGCTTCAGTAATCATTCGCTCGAACAGTTCAGCGACTGTTGGTTCATCCTTGATGAGTCCCATTACCTGACCAGCCCAAGCAAATCCCCCATCTAGTTTACCATCATAAATATAACTCATATTAGCTTGACCACTTATGTATTCCCTTAATCCTTCGTATCCACTGTTTGCGACTTCCAACTCGAGGATTTTTGAGGACCATTCATTAGAAATGACACGACCTGGTGCACCTAGTGATCGTTTAATTACGACTGTATCATTTTCGGTTCCTTTAATCAATGCATCCTTATATCCTTGATGGGCGTGAACGCATTCTTTGGTCGCAATAAAGCGTGTACCCATTTCAATACCTTCTGCCCCCAAACTTAACGCAGCCATCAAACCTCGACCATCACCGATTCCACCGGAAGCAATAACAGGAATGGATACTGCATCGACAACTTGTGGAATGAGAACCATAGTTCCGATATCCTGTCTACCAAGATGGCCACCACCCTCTTGACCAACTACCATAACAGCGTCTGCCCCTAGCTCCTCTGCTTTTTCTGCTTGTCTTCTAGCTGCAACCAAAACAAGCTTCTTCATATTAACACCCTTTAATTGTTCAAAAATAGGTGCGGGATTTCCGCCAGTCATTGTGATAACAGGCACTTCTTCCTCAATAGCTACATCAAGCATGTCCGTAAACGGTCTGCCATGTTGTCCTATTGCATAGTTAACCCCAAATGGTTTGTTTGTTAGTTCTTTTACTTTTTTAATTTCATTGCGAAGATCTTCTGGTGTGTCAAGTGACATAGCTGTAATTTGACCAAGGCCACCTGCATTTGATACTGCTGCTGCAAGTTCCGAATACGCTAAATACGCCAGTCCTCCTTGAATGATTGGATACTTAATTCCTAATAAAGTTGAAACCTTCGTTTCCCAATTCATTGTACTCCCACCTTTCATTAATCCATTTCGATGTCACTTCTTGAAACTCCTCTTTTTCCTTTAGCAAATGTTATAAGCAAAGTTTAACAGTCCAAAAAATGTTTAATAATTACTTGTTGTGACAATTTAAAAGTATGAAATATTTTTATATGCAAACGGTAAGAGAAATGCTATAATTCACTTGTTTTATGTAGAAAAAAGTAGAATAAAACATTCATTTTTAAACTGAAATATAAATAAAGAGGTGTGGTTATCAATTGTCGCAAAATGAAACACCATTATTTACTGGTCTTGTTGAACACTCAAAAAAGAACCCAACTCAATTCCATATACCTGGACATAAAAAAGGTGCAGGAATTGATCCAGAATTTCGAGACTTTATCGGGGACAATGCCCTTTCAATCGATCTCATTAATATCGGACCCTTAGATGATCTTCATCAACCTAAAGGCATCATTAAGCAGGCACAGGACCTTGCAGCTGACGCATTTGGTGCAGATCACACTTTCTTTTCCGTACAAGGTACAAGTGGCGCAATTATGACAATGGTCATGGCAGTATGTGGGCCAGGAGACAAAATTATTGTACCTAGAAATGTCCATAAATCTGTAATGTCGGCCATTGTATTTTCCGGTGCAGTGCCAATTTTCATTCATCCAGAGATTGATAATACCTTGGGAATTTCTCATGGAATCACCACAGACTCTGTTAATAAAGCACTTGAACAGCATCCAGACGCAAAAGGATTACTTGTGATTAATCCAACCTATTTCGGCGTTGCTGCTGACCTAAAAAGGATTGTCGATATTGCTCATTCCTATGAAGTACCAGTACTCGTTGACGAAGCACATGGCGTGCATATTCACTTCCATGATGGGTTACCGCTATCTGCCATGCAGGCTGGAGCAGATATGGCTGCAACAAGCGTCCATAAGTTAGGTGGTTCAATGACACAAAGCTCAATTTTAAACGTTAGAGAAGGCTTAGTGTCAGCTAACAGGGTTCAAACAATCTTAAGTATGTTAACAACAACGTCTACATCATATTTATTATTAGCATCTTTGGATGTTGCGAGAAGACGGTTAGTGACAGAGGGATTCGACCTGATTGAAAAAACAATTCAATTAGCCAACTATACAAGAGAAAAAATCAATGAAATAGAAAAACTTAAATGTATCGGACGCGAAATTTTAGGCTCTAAAGCCACATTTGACTTCGATCCGACAAAATTAATAATTTCTGTAAAAGACCTCGGTATTACAGGTTCAGATGCAGAAGTCTGGCTTCGTGAAAAATACAATATTGAAGTGGAAATGTCCGACCTCTACAACATTCTTTGTATTGTAACACCTGGTGATACTAAGAAAGAGGCTGATTTACTAATTGATGCACTTGCAAATTTATCTGACGAAGTCTCACACCTTTCAGAATCTAGAATTGTACCAGAAGTTTTACTTCCAGATATCCCGGTACTTGCTTTATCACCTCGGGATGCATTTTATTCTGAAACAGAGGTTGTTCCATTTGAAGCATCAGCTGGCAGAGTAATTGCTGAATTTATAATGGTCTATCCACCAGGCATTCCGATTTTCATACCTGGAGAAATTATAACTGAGGAGAACTTAACGTATATTCAAACCAATATTGAAGCAGGTCTCCCCGTTCAAGGACCAGAGGATTATGATTTAAAATACTTGCGAGTTATCAAAGAGCACAAAGCAATTAAATAAAGTCGAAAAAGAAGCATGCAAATTTTTTTGCATGCTTTTAATTTTTTATAAAGTTATTTCTCTTCGTGATTGCAATCGCAATGGTCGCATGTTGAATAAAGTGTTGTAACCTTCTCATACTCAAAATGTTCAATTGTTTCACTACATGTTTGACAGATGATTGTACCCATTATTCAAAGCCCCTTTCGAAAAGTAGATTCATAAACTTCTTTTGAAAACGTTTTATGTTATGTTATTTATATAATAGTATGTCACAATTTGTTCGTCAATAGTTAATTGTATAACATTTTAAATTATTTTCAGTTATTTTTTATCATACTTGATGAATTGCGATACATATTTACTGCACACAACACAAAGTTGTAAGTATTACCCATTCAATGCTAGAATAGTAGTAACTTAGAGATATAAACATACATAATTAATCAATCTGGAGTAGGAGTGAAGAGTTTGGAAAACGCATTCATTAAGCTTGTTCCTGCATCAAATACACAAAGTGTATCACTAGATGTTGTAAAAGATCTCTTTAGCTATTACAAGGAAATTACAAGGAAAACAGGGCAGCAACTAGATTGGGAATACGACAATGCTGCATTTCCATACCACATAAAAGAGACGAACCAAGAACATAATTGGTTTTATTTAAAATCCGATCATCAAAAGTATAATGCAATCGTAGTTGGCGTTGGCCAAGAGGCACTTGAAGGTGATAACGGTGAGCAAATCGAGCAATCCTATATCCAAGTAACCCTTCCACATGTGTCAACCACTGGCGATAAAGGAAAAGCTAATGAGTTCTGTAAGTTTTTAGCAAAAAAACTTGAAGGAGAATTACATCTATTTAACGGAAGAATTATGTATTTTTACAAACGAAAATAACGATTAAGGTTCTCTGTTTTCTTTAACTAAATTTTCAAGTGTAAGTAAGAATAGACCATATCATTGTGAGGTGGTCTTTTTCTATGTAAATGCCCAAAAAACCTTTTCAAATGAGAAAAAACATAAAAAGGAAATGAACGTAATCAAGAATGAACTCTTTCTTGTTAGTCCAATTTTGTTTGCTATTAAAAATGCAAGATAACAAAAGATTACTAATAATATCCCTTTCGCAAACAGACTATCGGAACGTGATAACCAAGTAACCAACGAAAATGTACTCCATATTAATACCTGGATTAATCCAATTACATATACCTTCATGAAGAAACTCCCCTTTTATCAGCAATAAAGGAACTATGATCTCGTTTCGCTTTCTAGTCTCTATGAATTTCTGTTTACTATATTAATTAATATGCACAGAAATATGGTAGTATTTTTCATTTATGTAACAAATCAATGACATTGGAAAGAATTTTAAGAATACATGATAAAATGAATTTAAATTAAAAAATAGGCGTTTTGTATTATTTAAATTTAGCATTAAAGACCTATACTTTTGACTATTTTATGGAAGAGTGATTAACAAAATGAAAGAATTTACCCTAATCATACTTTCTTTTATTTTCCTTTCCTCATGTTCTTCATACCAAACACAACCTACATTGCCAGAAATCAAAGACAAACAAATCATCTTTTTTTCTGATGAAGATAATATTCATAATGAAAGTAATTATTATGATGCTTTACTGGAGCTTAGAAATAAATTCCCAACTGAAATCGCAAATATGAAGGTTGTTTCGTCTGAAGATAATAGATTGTATACGAAGTATAAGATTGATGAATATCCTTCTTTATTAATTATTGAACAAGATAAAGTCCTTGAAAAAATTGAAGGGAATGTCGACAAAGAAGAAATTATCATACCCCTTGAAAACGTCTTATCGACCTCAACAAGTTCAAAAAAATAAAAAAATCGCCCCATATTCGGAGCGATTTTTTACATTTATTATTTTACAATGTGGATTGGAGATCCTAAAGCAACTTCTGCTGCTTCCATTGTGATTTCACCTAGAGTTGGGTGAGCATGAATTGTCATTGCAATATCTTCAGCTGTCATACCAGCTTCAACAGCAAGGCCTAATTCAGAAATAATATCTGATGCACTTTCCCCTGCTACTTGAGCACCGATTAGTAGTCCATCCTCTTTACGAGTAATTAACTTTACAAAACCGTCAGTAGCTTCAAGTGCTAGCGCACGACCATTTGCTGCATATGGGAATTTAGCTGCTACAATTTCAATTCCTTCTTCTTTAGCTTGTTGCTCAGTGTATCCAACTGTAGCTAGTTCAGGCTCAGAGAATACAACAGCAGGAATACCTAAGTAGTCAATTTCTGATGACTCACCAGCAATTGCTTCTGCTGCAATTTTACCTTCATATGATGCTTTATGTGCTAATTGAGGTCCGGGAACAATATCACCGATTGCGTAAATATTACTTACACTTGTACGGCATTGTTTATCGATCTCAATAACGCCTCTTTCATTCATTTTAACACCAGCAAGCTCTAATCCAAGCTCATCAGTATTAGGACGACGACCTACCATTACGAATACATAGTCTGCGTCAATTGAATGTTCTTCGCCTTTTGCTTCATACTTCACAGTTACACCATTTTCAGTCTCTTCAACACCTTTAGCAAGAGCCTTAGTGATGATTTCCGCACCTTTTTTCTTAAGGTTCTTTTTAACAATTGTAGTCATTTGCTTTTCAAAACCAAGAAGGATATCATCTGCTCCCTCTAGAATTGTTACTTGTGATCCAAAGTTTGCATAAGCACCGCCAAGTTCAATACCAATTACACCACCGCCGATTACGACGATTTTTTCTGGTACTTCCTTAAGTCCAAGTGCGCCAGTTGAATCAAGAACACGTTTTGAATATTTGAAAGATGGTATTTCGATTGGACGAGAACCTGTAGCAATAATTGCATTTTTGAAATTGTAAGTTTGTGCAGAGTCTTCGTTCATTACACGTAAAGAGTTTGCGTCTACGAAATATGCTTCCCCTTTTACAACTTCAACCTTATTACCTTTTAATAGTCCTGAAACTCCACCAGTTAATTTCTTAACAACACTATCTTTAAAAGCTTGAACTTTTGTAAAATCAAGTGTTACATTTTCAGCTTTGATTCCCATTGAATCAGAATTCTTAGCTGTTTCATAACGGTGTCCAGCGGAGATTAGCGCCTTAGAAGGGATACATCCAACGTTAAGACAAACACCACCAACAGTGTCTTTCTCTACAATCGTAACTTTTTGTCCTAGTTGTGCAGCACGAATCGCTGCAACATATCCACCAGGTCCAGCACCAATAACTATTGTATCTGTTTCAATTGGGAAATCTCCTACTACCATGTTGTATTACGCCTCCATTAATAATA
The DNA here is from genome assembly GCF_059759275.1 of Ferdinandcohnia sp. GQ5. NCBI lineage: Bacteria > Bacillati > Bacillota > Bacilli > Caryophanales > Bacillaceae > Ferdinandcohnia > Ferdinandcohnia sp. GQ5. The sequence goes on along the minus strand of NZ_JCAXEW010000006.1, from coordinate 30,561 downwards.
ATTGTGGATCATTTAACAAACGTTTGATTTGGTTGAGTGCGTTCTGTGCAGTAGCACCATCAATCATACGGTGATCAAAGCTTAATGATAAAGCAAGGACTGGAGCTACAACAATTTCACCATTTTTAACAACAGGCTTCTCTGCAATTCGGCCTACTCCTAGGATTGCAACTTCTGGATGGTTAATAACAGGAGTGAACCATTGTCCACCAGCTGATCCAATGTTACTGATAGTACATGAAGCACCTTTCATTTCATTAGGAGCTAACTTACCATCACGAGCTTTTCCTGCTAATTCATTGATTTCATTAGAGATAGAGAAAATTGACTTACGATCCGCATCTTTAACAACAGGAACAAGAAGACCTTTTTCTGTATCAGCAGCAATACCAATATTGAAGTAGTGCTTATGAATAATTTCGCTAGTTGCATCATCAAGTGATGTATTTAACGCAGGGAAATCACGTAATGCCGCAGTTAAAGCTTTTACGATATATGGTAGGTATGTTAATTTAATACCTTTTTCAGCTGCAACAGCCTTAAATTTCTTACGGTGTGCAACCAACTCTGTCACATCTACTTCGTCCATTAACGTTACGTGTGGAGCTGTATGTTTTGAGTTAACCATTGCTTTGGCGATTGCTTTACGAATTCCACTCATCTTTTCACGAGTTTCAGGGTATTCGCCCGCAGGAATTGGTTGTTTTGCAGGAGCTGTCGTTGCTTCTGCCGCTGTTGATTTTGGAGCTTCAGCTGCAGGTGTTTCTGTAGCAACAGTTGCACCGCCAGAAGTGAACGCATCAATATCCGACTTCATTATTCTACCATTTTCGCCACTTCCTGCAACCTTTTTAATGTCAATTCCTTTTTCTCGTGCATATTTTCGAACAGAAGGCATAGCAATGATACGACGATTTACATCAACATCAGCTGCAGGTTCTGTTGCTTCTGGTGCAGCCTCAGCTGTTTTTTCTTCCTGAACTTCTTGTTTAGGAGCCTCATCAGATTCGTCGCCTTTAAATTTAAGGTCCTCATATCCTGGAGCATCAAACTTAATAAGCGTATCTCCTACAATTGCAACAGTACCTTCTTCTACAAGTACTTCAAGTACTTTCCCTTTAACAGGAGAAGGAATCTCTACTACTGCTTTATCATTTTGGACCTCACATAGTACATCGTCCTCATTTACTTCATCGCCTGGTTTTACAAACCATTTTACGATTTCACCTTCATGGATACCTTCACCGATATCTGGCAACTTAAATTCAAATGCCACGGTTTTCGCCTCCTAAAATTGTTAGATTCTTGTCAAAAGATGACCTGTCGGCGCATGACTACTTGTTGAACTTTCATACGCCACAGGCTTATTTATTCCGTTAAGGATAGTTAATCCTCGATTAATTGGTTATATATTAGAAGTTCAATACTTTCTTCGCAGTTTCAATTACATCCTTGAAGTTTGGTAACCAAACTGATTCTGCTTGAGAGAACGGATATACTGTATCAGCTGCAGCTACACGTAATACTGGAGCTTCTAAACTTAAGATTGCACGATCGTTGATTTCAGCAACAACGTTTGCTGCAATTCCAGCTTGTTTTTGTGCCTCTTGAACAACGATAGCTCGTCCTGTTTTTTCAACAGAACTAATGATCGTTGGAATATCTAATGGGCTTACTGTACGTAAGTCAATAACTTCTGCAGAAACGCCCTCTTTTTCTAATTCAGTAGCAGCCTTTAAGCATTCGTGTACCATCGCACCATATGAAATCATAGTAATATCTGTACCTTCGCGCTTAACTTCTGCTTTCCCAAGTTCAATTGTATATTCGCCCTCTGGAACCTCCTGGCGGAATGAACGATAAAGTTTCATATGCTCAAGGAAGACAACTGGGTCATTATCGCGAATTGCGGAAATTAATAGACCTTTTGCATCATAAGGTGTTGATGGAATAACAACCTTTAGCCCAGGTTGCTGTGCCATTAAACCTTCTAAGCTATCTGCGTGAAGTTCTGGTGTATGTACACCGCCACCAAAAGGTGAACGAATCGTTACTGGAGCAGTGTAACGACCACCTGAACGATAACGCATACGAGCTAATTGACCACTAATAGAATCAATAACCTCATAGACAAATCCAAAGAATTGGATTTCTGGAACTGGACGATAGCCTTGTAAGCTTAGACCAACAGCAAGACCACCAATACCTGATTCAGCTAGTGGTGTATCAAACACGCGATCTTCACCGAATTCAGCCTGTAGACCTTCAGTAGCACGGAACACACCGCCGTTAACTCCAACGTCTTCACCGAAAACTAAGACATCTGGGTTATTCTTTAATTCTGTGCGTAACGCATCAGTGATTGCTTGAATCATTGTCATTTGCGCCATGGCTTACTTCGACTCCTTCGCTTTATAGATTTCCATTTGCTCCTCTAAATTTAAAGGAAGCTCTTCAAACATATGTGAAATAAGGTCAGTAACCTTTTGTTTTGGTGTTTCGTCCGCTTTTTTAATTGCGTTCTTGATGTCTTCTTTAGCTTCTTCGATGACTTGGTTTTCTAACTCTTCATTCCAAATTCCTTTTCCTTCAAGGTACTTACGGAAACGAACGAGTGGATCTTTCTTTTCCCATTCATTGTCAAGTTCAGAAGTACGATATCTTGTTGGATCATCTCCAGCCATTGTATGTGGACCGTAACGGTAAGTCATTGTTTCAATCAACGTTGGACCTTCTCCATTTACTGCACGCTCACGAGCTTCTTTAACTGCTACATATACAGCTAGTGGATCCATCCCATCAACTTGGATTCCAGGGATACCAGCTGCAACTGCTTTTTGAGCTAAAGTATTGGCTGCAGATTGTTTTTCAACTGGAGTAGAGATAGCAAAACGGTTATTTTGAACAATAAATACTGCTGGTGCTTTGAAAGCTCCTGCAAAGTTAATACCTTCATAGAAATCACCTTGAGAAGTACCGCCATCCCCTGTATAAGTAATAGCAATTGACTTCTTGCCACGCTTTTTCATCCCTAAAGCAACACCAGCACATTGTATGTATTGTGCACCAATAATGATTTGTGGAGAAATTACATTAACACCTTCAGGAACTTGGTTCCCATGAAAATGTCCGCGTGAGAACAAGAATGCTTGATATAGTGGTAAACCATGCCAAACGATTTGAGGTACATCACGGTAACCTGGTAAAATAAAATCTTCTTTTTCTAGTGCAAATTGAGATGCAAGTTGTGAAGCTTCTTGACCTGCAGTAGGTGCATAGAAACCTAAACGTCCTTGACGGTTTAACGAAATTGAACGTTGATCAAGGATTCTTGTATAAACCATTCTTCTCATTAATTCTTTTAATTGATCATCACTTAAATCAGGAACAGCATCTTTGTTAACTACTTCTCCTTCTTCATTTAAGATCTGAAACATAGGAAAGTTTTCAGCAACTTTATCCAGTTGCCCTTGTAAATCAAAGACATTTGCTTTTACAGCCATCTTTTTTCGCTTCCTTTCTTACCCTATTTTCTTTAATCAAATGCACCCGACCATTTATGGTAGGGGGCTTTAACTTTACGATGGAGAAGAACCCAGTATAAAGTTAAGGTTGATACAAAACATACAGCATTAGGTTACCCAAAAATATATCTTTTCAAAGACATAATTAAGAGGAAGTTCAAAAAATCGAATGAATATGACACATCTAATTTCTTCGTTGGCTTGTTTTTCCGTTCCTCACGTATTAAAGGCATACGTTACGGTACTCAAAGCTGCGCCGCCTTGAACTCTCGACGCACAGGATGTGCTAGTGTCGACAATGCCACAGGACGTGGCGTTTTTGTCAACGCGGTCCTCATTCTCTTTTTTGAACACCACTATTATCCATTCGGACGAAGTCTTTAGATGTAATAATTTTTTGTCATGCTCGAAAAAGATATTCTGACTCCTAAATGAACCTGTATTAATTATTTTAGTAAAGCAATTAATACAACTGCTCCCTATCCATTTCCAAGTTTACAACAACGTAAGACACACGTCAAATTGTTTGTTTACTGTTTTATTACTTGTCCACCATTTTTTTCTGTTTTGTATAAATTCCCATTTTTACAATCTGTATCAGTACACATTTAGCATCTGTACTATAAAAACCTTACTTTTTTCGTAAAATAGTCAAAACAAAAGGGCTATCACAATGATAGCCCTTTCACGGTATTAATATTTTTATTCCTCTTTAAAGACAACTTCTAGTCCAGCATTTTGATAAAAAGTAACCTTTGCTTTGTTGTATTGGTCAGTCAATTTATTAAACGTTTCATTTGCGGCAACTACTTTTTCATACGTTTCATTTATAAGATTAATTTGTTTTTCTAATTCATCCAATGTTAATTCTTCATTTTGAAACATTTCATATAATTTTTTATCATGCTCTATGGCTTCTTTATATACAGTGTATAGATCCTCGTAGCTTTCGTAACGCTTGTTCATCAACGATACAAGTTCGTTACCTTCTTCCTTTACACTGTCCTCTTTTATTTCAGAAATAATTGCATCAACCTTTTGAAATTCCTTCTTGGATGCTTCGATGCTCTTTTGTTCATTGTTAATTCGAGTTTCGCGGTCTCCAACAATTGCCAATGCTTCATTCGATAAGGAAACAATTTGATCAAATTCTTTCATACCCAATGTTAAAATTTTATCATAAAGCTCTTTCTCTTTTTTCTCAAGCTCCACCAATGGGTTTTGTTGTTTTTCAAAGTCCTTTTCTACTGCTACCACTTTTTCTAAAGTCTCATAAACCTGTTCTTCAGGTGTGGGGCCGCCCAAACACCCCATTAAGAGAAAACTCATACAAACACAAAGAAATACAACTTTTAACGTTTTATTTTTCAATATCTGCTCCCCCTTAGCTACTTCAAATATACTATATTATAATACGATTTCATAACATTTTTTAGGTTTCAACTAAATATATGAATTTGTACATGCTTTAGAACAGACTAGAGTCCTACTTTTATATTTGAAAATGAAAAAACCTTTGTTAAACTTAAGATAGATATAAGCATCAAGACCAGGAAGTGATAAAAATGATAACAATGGATAATATTATCCGGGAAGGACATCCAACTTTACGGAAGGTTGCAGATGAGGTTCCTTTACCTGCATCAGAGGAAGACCGCAAGATACTTAAAGAACTATTAGAATATGTGAAAAACAGTCAGAACCCTGAAATTGCTGAAAAATACGGATTAAGACCAGGTATAGGGCTTGCTGCACCGCAAATTAATGTGTCAAAGCGTATGATTGCTGTACATTTAAAAGATGAAAATGACGAACTACACAGTTATGCTTTGTTTAATCCAAAGATTATTAGTCATTCTATAAAAAAGAGTTATTTAACAACTGGTGAAGGTTGTTTGTCTGTTGACAGAGCTGTACCAGGATATGTACCGCGTTACCTAAAAATTAAGGTAAAAGGAACTACCATAGACGGCGATGAAGTGATTGTGAAATTAAAAGGTTTACCTGCTATTTGTTTTCAGCATGAAATAGATCACTTAAATGGAGTTATGTTCTATGATCATATCAATGAGGAAAATCCGTTTGCCGAACCGGACAACGCGATCCCTATCGAGCGTTAGTAAGTAATTATTTATACGTTAAGTTTATAGTGCTTTTGTTTGGCCAAATTGACTTATTCATCTTCGCCAAAATTACCTTTCTTTTATTAGCTATGATAATTTGACCCTTTTTTCCACATAATAAGGACAAAACTTTAACCCAAAATCAACGTTCTTGAGATGTTTAAAGTTTGAGAAAAAAGGAGATGATAGTCATGCTAAAAAAGTTACGGAAAAAATTAATTAAGCAGTGGCAAGATTTATTAAAAAGGAAATCAATAGCATAAGAATTAATAACAAAAAACTTGCCTCCTAGTGAAGTTGAAACTAATAATGACGAAAAGAGCCCTTCGTTATGGAGGGCTTGTTATATACTATCATGCTTTTCAATGGTATAATAGACATTTAGGTGTACGGTTCAATAATTTTAGAATAAATTACATAGTAACCCCTAAACTAACCCCCTCTTTTTACCTATAAGCAATGCAATGTTAAGAAATATTTAGGAAAAGCAAGAAAAAACATGAAAAACTTGTTATATTTTTATATAATAGAAAAAGTTACTCTAACTTTCGGAAATTAAGGAGAGATTTGGCAATGATTTTTAAAGTTTACTACCAAGAGGATGTATTAGAAGTTCCAGTAAGAGAACATACAAAAACTTTGTATATTGAAGCAGAATCTCAAGTTGAGGTTCGCCAAAAATTAAAGGAACGGAAAATTAACATTGAATATATTCAAAAGGTGGAAGGGGCCTATCTTGAGTATGAGCAACTAAATGAAGATTATAATGTATTGGAGATTTGATGAATTATGAAATTTGTAAAGAACGATCAAACAGCTGTTTTCGCCTTAGGTGGACTCGGGGAAATTGGTAAAAACACTTATGGCGTACAGTTTCAGGACGAAATTATCCTGATTGATGCTGGGATTAAATTCCCGGAGGACGAGCTGTTAGGAATCGACTATGTTATTCCTGATTACAGCTATTTAGTCAAGAACGAGGACAAGATTAAAGGTTTATTCATAACGCACGGTCACGAGGATCATATTGGCGGAATCCCGTATTTACTTCGTGAAATCAATGTACCGATTTATGGAGGTAAGCTTGCCCTAGGTTTAATTCGTAACAAACTAGAAGAGCACGGACTACTTCGCCAGGCAAAGTTGATTGAAATTAAGGAAGATGACATAATAAAATTCCGTAAAACATCGGTAACTTTTTTTAGAACGACGCATAGTATTCCAGATTCATACGGAATTGTAGTAAAAACGCCTCCTGGACAAGTCGTACATACAGGGGATTTCAAATTTGATTTCACACCTGTTGGGGAGCCAGCGAATCTTCAAAAAATGGCGGAAATCGGCAGAGATGGAGTACTATGCCTGCTCTCAGATAGTACAAATGCGGAAATACCACATTTTACAATGTCTGAAAGACGTGTAGGAGAAAGTATTCAGGATATTTTCCGAACGGTAGATGGCCGAATCATATTTGCTACTTTTGCATCTAATATTCATCGCCTACAGCAGGTGGTTGAAGCTGCTGTTCAAAACGATCGAAAAATCGCAGTATTTGGAAGAAGTATGGAATCAGCAATCACAATTGGATATGATTTAGGTTATATTCAATGCCCAAAGGATACTTTTATTGATGCTAACCAAATCAATCGTCTCCCAGCAAATAAGGTTGTTATTCTTTGTACTGGAAGTCAAGGGGAACCAATGGCTGCCCTTTCAAGAATTGCGAATGGTACACACCGACAAATTCAAATCATTCCTGGGGATACAGTCGTATTTTCATCATCACCTATTCCAGGAAATACACTGAGCGTTAGTCGAATCATCAATATGCTTTACCGCGCAGGCGCCGATGTTATTCATGGAACACTAAGTAACATCCATACATCGGGTCATGGCGGCCAAGAGGAGCAAAAATTAATGCTTCGTCTAATGCAACCAAAGTATTTTATGCCAATTCATGGTGAATACCGGATGCAAAAGATGCACGCGAAATCTGCTGTAGATTGTGGTGTATTTGAAGAAAACTGCTTTATTATGGACAATGGAGAGGTTCTTGCCTTAAGTGAGAATGAAGCATCTGTTGCAGGAAAAATTCCATCAGGAAATGTGTATATCGATGGTAGCGGTATTGGTGATATCGGAAATATTGTGTTGCGAGACCGCCGCATCCTTTCCGAGGAAGGTCTTGTGATAGTTGTCGTAAGTATTAATATGAAGGACTTTAAGATTGCTGCAGGACCTGACTTAATTTCTCGAGGATTTGTGTATATGCGTGAGTCTGGAGATTTAATCAATGATGCACAGAGTCTTATTACGAAACATTTAAATAAAGTAATGGAGCGTCGCACGACCCAATGGTCTGAAATTAAGAATGAAATCACAGACACGCTTGCACCGTTCCTATATGAAAAGACAAAACGCCGTCCAATGATTTTACCAATCATTATGGAGGTTTAAGCTAGTCCGTTAACCCTTGTAATATTCAATGTTGATTCCCACTGAGGCTTCCCTCAGTGGGTTTTTACTTTCACCATTACACAAATAAACCAAGTTTAGTTTAGATCTCAATTCTTTTTTTACTCAAGTTTGTCAGTCTAGAGGCTTCTCGCGGGACATGCTTCCATATTTTTACGTGAGCATGCTTTTCAATGCATGAAAACTAAGCGTACTCTAAATTTTTTTGTCCATAATAAAAACGCCTCATACTGAGACGTTTATTCTACGATTAGATTTTTTTCAAAACGGCTAATATCTGTGTCAGCCCCGATAATAATTAGGATATCCCCTTTATGTATTTGCTCGGTTGCTGATGGAGATACAATAATGTCTTTTCCTCTTTTCATCGCGACGATGGTTACCCCATACTTCGCACGTACATCTAATTCAATTAAAGATTTCCCGTCAATCTTTTTTCCTGCAACAATTTCAATAATACTATGCTCATCAGAAAGTTCCAGATAATCCAAGACATTGTTTGAAATAATATTATGGGCAATTCGTTTTCCCATATCTCGCTCTGGATGTACAATCCGGTCCGCTCCAATTTTACTTAAAATTTTCTCATGATAGTCATTTTGTGCTTTCACCCAAATTTGCTTGACCCCTAATTCCTTTAGAATAATAGTCGTTAATATACTCGCTTTCAGATTGTCCCCGATAGCAACAATAACTAAGTCAAAATTTCGAATCCCTATGCTCTTGAGTACTGATTCATCAGTTGAATCGCCAACAACTGCATGAGAAGCTATCGTTGAAAACTCATTTACTTTATCTTCATCAAGGTCCATGGCCATGACTTCCATACCTTCATCACTTAATGCGCGGCATATGCTACCTCCAAAGCGCCCAAGGCCTATTACCGCAAACTCTTTTTTGTTCACTACCTATTCCCCCATCAAATTGAGATACCTTAGATTGTATCACAATTAATCTATAATTTGGAAGCATCACTGAAAAGCACTTTATAACAAAAAGACTAGGGTTTCCTAGTCCTTTTAAGGTTTTCTAAATTGCCTCAAGCATCTTAAACTGTGCTTTTACCAATCCAAAATATTCGCCTTGCTGGTTCATTAATTCATGGTGATTTCCTTGTTCGATGATTTCACCATGATCTAATACGAAAATATTATCAGCTTCACGAATAGTCGATAGCCTATGGGCAATGATGATTGCTGTACGCCCCTTTAATAATTGCTTTAAAGCCTGTTGTATTTTGACTTCAGTTTCAGTATCAATACTTGCAGTTGCTTCATCTAAGATTAAGATTTTAGGATCTGCAAGCAGTGCACGAGCGAAAGACAATAATTGTCGTTCCCCAACTGATAGGATATTCCCTCTTTCCTCAACTTCCGTGTCATAACCATTTACGAGTTTCTCAATAAACTGATGGGCACCCACTGCTTGTGCAGCGGCTATTATCTCTTCATCCGTTGCGTCTGGTCTCCCAAACCGGATATTGTCTTTTATTGTACCAGAGAAAATAAACGTATCTTGTAGGACTACACTTATTTGAGAACGAACACTCTGGAGAGATAATTCTTTTATATTTATTCCGTCGATTTTTACTTCACCAGATGTTACATCATAGAAGCGGCTGATCAGATTAGCAATCGTCGTTTTACCTGAACCAGTATGACCCACGAGGGCGATGGTTTGACCTGCGTCTATCGTCAAGGAAATGCCTTTCAAAGCTTTTCGACTTTCATCATATGCGAATTCCACATGGTCGAATTCAATCTTTCCTTTCATATCAGACAAGTGAATTGGGTTTTCTTTTTCACCAACAATTGGTTCTTCATCAATAAATTCGAAAATACGTTCGGAAGAGGCCATCCCCACGAGTAATTGATTATATACTTGACCTAAACGTGAAATAGGCTCCCAAAACATTCCTAAATAGAAGGCAAATGAGACAAATACCCCAATTGTTAGTCCGTCAGCTTGGATTAGTGTAGCCCCGAACCAAATCAAAATTGCAGTTCCAACCGCATTTGTCATTTCAACAAATGGACGGAACATCGCATTTTTCTGGGTAGCATCTCTCCAACTTTCAAAGTTTTGATTATTAATTCCATCAAAGAACTCAATATTTTCCTTTTCCTGAGTAAATGCTTGTGTCACACGAATCCCTTGAATACTTTCATTTAGATGCGAGTTTAGCATGGATTGCTTAATTCTTACTGTTTGCCAAGATCTTCTAATTTTTCTTCTTAATTTAGTTGTAATTAAGACCATCAGTGGCAGAATAATTAAGATTGCCAATGTAAGCTTTGGACTTAAACCAAAAAGAATAAAAATGACCCCAAACAGGAGCACGAAATCCATTAATAGATTAATTACCCCATTCGTGAATAATTCCTGTAGTGAGTTCACATCATTTAGGATTCGAACTAAGATAGAACCTGCTGAACGCTTATCAAAGAATCGATGTGATAGACCTTGAACGTGTGTAAAAAGATGCTTTCGTAAATCGTAAATAATATTTTGACCAAGCATATTGGTCCATTTGATACGATAAATGTTGGCAACATAATTAATTGCATATAACCCAGCAATCGTAGAAACTAAGACCATTAATAAATCTGTATCTTTATTCGCAATCGCATGGTCAATTGTATATTTCCCAATTAGAATAGGTGCGATCAACCGAACAGCGGTTGTTAATAATACCATGATTATTGCTAAAGGCAATAAATTTTTTGAATATGGTTTCATATAGCCTAATAATCTGAGCATTTGTTTCCAGTTAAACGGTTTTTCGATTGCTTGGTCCGTTGAATAATGGAACCGATGTTTTATATCTTGTTTTTCATTTTTTGACATTTAATCTCACCTACCTAACCTACTTGTGACTGTAAGACAACTTTTTGATCCTTATACTGAATATCATAGATGCGTTGATATGGTCCTTCATTTTTCAATAATTCCTCGTGTGTTCCACGTTCAACGATGGCTCCATTTTCTAATACCAATATCTCATCAGCATGTTTCAAAGAAGAAATGCGATGTGCAATGATAAATGTAGTCCGTCCCTTCATTACTTCCTTTAAGGCTTGTTGAATTGAAAATTCTGTTTCCATATCTACCGCGCTTGTTGCATCATCTAAAATGAGAATACTAGGATCAATACAGATTGACCTTGCTATCGCAATTCGTTGCTTTTGTCCACCAGATAATCCCATGCCACGTTCACCAAGCATCGTATCATATCCATTAGGAAGCTCCATGATAAACTCGTGTGCTTGGGCTCTTTTTGCTGCATCAATAATTTCTTCCAATGAAGCATTAGGCTTACCATATGCTATATTCGCACGAATTGTGGAAGAGAATAAGAATGATTCCTGCATAACAAATCCAATATTGCTCCTTAAAGTAGCAATCGAATAGTCTGAAACATCTTTGCCATCAATAAAGACTTGGCCTTTTACCGGTTCATAAAATCTCGTCATTAGCTGTGTAATACTTGTTTTCCCTGATCCTGTTGCCCCAATTAACCCAATTACTTTACCTGGTTCAGCTGTAAATGAAATCGACTGTAATGCTGCCTCATCATCCTCTGTATACTTTAAGGTAACGTCTTTAAATTCTACATGCCCCTGCAAGTTATCACTGTTAACAACATCTTTTTGATCAATAATTTTTTCATCTGCTTCTAGAATCTCTAGTAAACGTTCGCCAGATGCCTTGGCTTGAGAAAACATATTAATAATAAAACCAAGGTTCATAATTGGGTTGAGCAGGTACCACACTAAACTAAAAAATGCGACGAGTTCCCCGTAAGAGACAGACCCACCAATTACTAGATATCCCCCATAAGATAATAGAGCGACAACACAGACATTTCCAATAAACTCCATTAAAGGGAAAAACTTTGCCCAAATCTTTGAGGTAGCAAGTGATACATCTCGGTAATCCTCATTGGAATGATTGAATTTATTAATTTGAAATTCTTCTCGTGATAATGACTTTACCGTATTAATCCCGCTGATATTTTCTTGTACATTCGTGTTCAAACGACCAAATGTTTTTCTAACCTTACGAAATGCTGGGTGGACCCGCTTATCAAAACGATAAACAACAATTGCGAGAAATGGTAATGCCAAAATTGTTACCAATGTAAGTGAAATGGAATACGAAAACATCACGATTAAACTGAAAACAATTAAAAGTGTAAAACGAAGTAGTTCGGCAAACCCAAATGAAAGGAAGAATCGAATTCCCTCAACGTCGGCAGTTAATCTTGACATAAGATCTCCTGTTTTTGCATTATCATAATAACTAAAGGGTAAGCGTTGCAGTTTTTCATATAATGCATTTCTTACCTTATAAACTGCCGTTATACCAAATAAATCCCCTAAATACTGGTTGAAATATGTGGCTATCCCCTTAATTAACATGATGGCAATAAAACCAAATGCAAGATATGGTACATACTGATAATTTCCTGCCCTGATAACCTCATCTATGGTTATCTGAAGTACGATAGGATAGACAACTGTAATTCCAGTTACAAAAATCATGGCAAATAATGACCAGAAAAAATATTTCCGGTACGGCCAATAAAACCCCTTTAATTTCCTAAAAGTATCCATAAAAGTCCCCCCTCGGTGTTTCCATAAAAAACCTGAAATGTACGTAACATATAATATATCGGTTTTCGAAATAAATATCTAGTGCATTTTCAGAAAATGTTAAATATTTTTTCTAAAAAAAATAAGGCTAAGTCAATTTGACCTAGCCTTGTGAGCAAACCTCATTATTATTCAGCATTTTGAGTTTCTTCTAATACGCGGTTAACTCGTTTGGTTAACATCTTCATGCCACTACCACCTGCTTGAAAATGACGAAGCTTGCCTTCTTTATCAAATACATAATAAGCAGGAACATATTGGTTTTCGAACTTATCATTTAATTTAAGATCACTATCAACAAAGATTGGTTGAGTGATATTATGCTCCTCGGCAACTTGCTTGATTTCATCTAAATCAAGATCATTTTCTGACCTTGGCATATGAACAGCAATAACATTTAACTTGTCCTGATATTGATCACGGAATTCATTCACCTGAGGCATTGCTTCCTTACAAAGACCACAGCTGATTGACCAAAAATGAATGAGAGTTGGTTTTTCACCAACAAGGTCAGCTTTACTAACTTCACCATTTAACCAAGCTTTTTCTCCATCAAGTTCAGGCATTTGATCACGTAATTTCATCGATTTTATCCTCCGAATTATGGATTAAAGGGTCTAACAAACGTTAGACCCTGTTGTTATTTGTTATACATTAGACATTAAGTGTAGCTTGACCAGGTCTCCAGTTAGCAGGGCAAAGGCCACCAGTCTGTAATGCTTGAAGAACTCGTAATGTTTCATCAACATCACGACCAATGTTGTTGTGGTTAACAACAGAATACATCATCTCCCCTTCTGGGCTGATGATGAAAAGACCACGTAATGCAATACCTTCTTCTTCAATTAGAACACCGTATTCTTTGGAAATAGCATGGTTAGTGTCTGCAGCTAGTGGATAGTTCAGATCCCCTAATCCATTGTCTTTACGGTCAGTGTTAATCCAAGCTAGGTGTGTATGAATTGTATCTGTAGAAGCGCCAATAACGATTGCGTCTAGATCTTCAAACTCATCGTAACGATCAGACATTGCTGTAATTTCTGTAGGACATACGAAAGTGAAGTCCATTGGATAGAAAAATAAAACTGTCCACTTATCGTTTTTCATGTTCTCTTCAAGACTAACTTTACCAAATTCTTTATTTGGCATAACAGCATCCATTTCAAAACGAGGAGCTTGTTTACCTACCATACGTTCTGCCATATGTAAAACCTCCATATATTTTTAATAAGTAGATTGATAACGCTAACACCAATATTCAAGTATAACCAGCATTGTACTGTTTAAACATGATAATCGCTATCAACAATGACTAGTTTAACAAAGAGGTGGCTGTCGATTCAAGTAAAACGCCGTCGTTTTTTAAAAATTATATAATCTTTACAATTTTATAATATATTGTTGATAAACGATGGGTTCACAAAAAAAGACTAGGTGAAATACCTAGTCTTGACTTATCCTCTCTCATTGTTTACGCCTGTCCTAAACGACTTTCTACTTGTTGACAAACTTGGTCAGCAGATAGTCCGTTTGCTTCAATGACAGGCCCTTTCATGACAGTATCAGCCATTCCCATTACATTCGAATCTAAGCCTGTAACAACACAACAGTCACAGTTTTGTGCATCACTTTCCTGTTTTAGCTGAACAACTTCATAGCCTTTTTCTTGAAGAGCCTGCTGAACATTTGTTAGAGAACCTTCAACACCAATTTTCGCCATTAATCATCCACCTCCTCATATATGTAATTTGTCACAATCAGACTGTGATTATTCTACACATATTCGTGGATTGAATTCTGCACGATAACGATTTATAGAAATCATTTTATAAAGAATCTATATTTTCTTTAATCATCTCAACAAATGCTTGGACTTGTTTAAGCTCAAATGCATAATCATAACCGACCAACCATGTGTCGCGCTTCATTGGTTCATTATTCTCGTTCATTAAAGGGATTTTATATATGTTTTTCGTTTCATCATCATTTAAAGTGACAGATGGCAAAATCGCATAACCAATTCCATTTAATGTCATTTGCTTACATGTTTCAATTTGGTCAACCACAATGGTGCGACGTGGTGTCGATTGAAAGGTTCGATGCCACCATTCCTGAATTTCTTGATAATAGGTTGAATCACTTTTGAATTGAATAAACGGTCGGTCTGTTTCCCACACCTGCTCGATTTGTTGGATTTCTGTATCAACCATATACATCGTATCGGTTAATAGATGATGCTTTGCACCCTTCCAATCAGGTTTGCCGCGGATAATTCCAATATGTACTGTGTCATCATAAAGATTTTTTAATATTTCACTACTCCAACCGGTAATTAATGAAATTTTAGCATGCGGAAACTTATTTACATATTTTTTTAATACCTTTGGAAGCCAATTTTGTCCGATAATGGACGCACATGCGATTTTAAGGGTGCCGTGCACTTCTTGATTGAGTCCTTGTAGCTGCTCACGTATTTTTTCTTCCTTCTCAACAACCTCTTTAGCAAAATCAATTATTTTTTCTCCAGCAGGTGTTGGTGTGAGTCCTTTTTGTGAACGAATGAATATTTTTGTGTTCCATGCCTTTTCAATCGATTGTAAGCGCTGGGATAACGCAGGTTGTGTAACAAATAAACGTTCAGATGCTTTTCGCATATTTAATTCAGATGATAGTACCACTAATAATTGAAATTCGGAAAATTGCACATTGTTTCCTCCTGAACACAGGTATAAGTTTTACTTATAGTATAAATGATTTATTACAAATTATCATTATACACAGAAAAAAACCCTCCATATCAGCATGAAGGATTTAAGTAACTTATTTAATTTTTAATTGTTTATTAAATTGCTTTAAAATAGTACGGCGGGTAAAAATTCCTTCAAACACTAAATCATCATTTTCAACACAGACAAATGAGTGATCAATGACTAATTGTAGACCCTTTATGACATTGTCATTTAAATTTAACCGGGGTATTTCCCTGTTCATTACTTCTTCAACCTTCATTTTCTCTAGACGTTCAAATTCAATTCGCTCTAGTCCAAGAATTGAGTCTAAAATATGTGTTGAACTAATCAATCCATGCAGTTTATACTTTGGATCCAATACAGGGACTGCGGTATATCCCGTTTTTGTAAGGACAAGTAATGCGTGCTCTAAGCTATTCCCGATTTGAACGTGAGCTACTTTATCTGCAGGAATAAGTAAGTCTTTAATTGTTGTTTCAAATAGATTTTCATTTTGAAGACCAAACATGTAAGCCTCACAACCTCACATTGTAATTATTTTCATATATTACCAGATTTAAATTTTCATTCTCCTCTTTTATTTTAACATAATTTTTGGGTGAGAACTTGTATTATTTAAGGGTGATGTAGAGTTAGTACTTTAGAAGGAAGAAAAGGCTCAGCAGTCTGCCGAGCCTAAGAAGTGTGATTAGCTAATTAAATCGAAAATTTCAATCGCAATCATGTCAATATTATCGAATTGATACGTTTTGGGCTTTTCCCCTTGTTGGTATACTTCGAGTTCAAATGTACTTGTTTTGTTAAAATACTTAACACTACATTTTCTTTCACCATTTACTTCAAAAAAACGTTGTGGGGGCTCCCCACCGTTTGCATTTTCCTGAAGGCTAATAAGACGAGATATGATTCCTTGTAACTGTGACATATGTAGCCTCTCCTTTCTCTACTTTTAGGATTGAGCAATATCCTCTCTTCTATCCACGGTATTGACCATTTTTCTCACGGACGTATATATTCAGAATATTTCTTTCAATACCTTTACAGTAACCACTATGTAACAATACAATAAAATTAGCGATGAAACAATAAAAAATTGGAGGAGAACATGGGAAATCTTACACAACTAAATGAGCGAATATTTCTAATTGACGCACATGATTTGGGGAGAATGGCTCGAACTGGTTCTTACATAATAAAAGAGGATAAAATTACAATTGTTGAAACAAGTGCAAGTCCTTCAATACCGTACATTTTAGATGGGCTTAAGGAACTGAACATTGATCCAATTGATGTTCAGTATATAATTGTAACCCATATTCATTTAGACCATGCTGGAGGAGCTGGCCTCTTATTAGAGCATTGCCCAAATGCAAAAGTGGTTGTTCACCCTAAAGGAGCAAGACATTTGGTTGACCCAACTCGCTTGATTTCTGGAGCAAAGGCCGTATATGGGAAAAATTTTGATTCTTTATTTAATCCAATTTTGCCAATTCCTGAGGAAAAATTAATCATAAAATCAAATCAGGAAGAACTTGAAATAGGACGGAATTGCAGCCTCGTTTTTTTCGATACGCCAGGACATGCCAATCATCACTTTAGTATTTATGAACCTGTTAGTAACGGTATCTTTACCGGTGATACAATCGGCATTTATTATCATGAACTAGTCAAAGACAATATTGAGCTGTTTTTGCCTTCGACATCTCCTAATCAATTCCGTCCTGATGCCATGCTCGAATCTGCAAAAAGAGTGAATGATCTCGGGGTCTCAGCTATTTATTTTGGCCATTACGGGATGTCAACAAATGTGAATGAAGTGTTCGCTCAACTACATCAGTGGTTACCTATTTTTGTGAATGCCGGGAAAAAGTCTTTTATCGACCACCCTTTAGCAACTGAAGTTGAACATAAAGAAATTATTAAGGAATTGATCTTAAAGGAAATCACAGCTTATCTTGATGAAAAGAATGTTCCAAGACATCATGAAGTATACGAAATTCTTAGCCTTGACCTTGATATTTGTGCAATGGGAATTGTTGATTTCCTTCAAAAAGAAAAATAGAAATCCCAATTGGGATTTCTATTTTTCTTTGATATTTAGAAGATGCCTTGATAAAGTCCAAAATGAGTGAATGTTCGATTATCCATTTCAAGTAAGGAATAAATCGTCGTTTTTAATGGATTCCACGTTAAAAATGCTGAATCCTGGTTAATCGTTTCCTTATGTGTAGCAGTATCTTTTACAGATGGTGCATCATCTTGTGATTGTAAATCCGTAATAAGCCAGTTTGAGTTTATTTTTTCAATTGTGATAACTTCATAATGATCTTTATAAGCAACAGGACCTGCATCAGGGGATTTAAATAACTCATAGACAAAAATCTTCTTTTCGTTTTGATCGAATAAAATTTTTGTTTCATCTGTATACGAATAAAACGGAACAAAGTAAAGGGCAAAATCGGAACCATACACAATATACCCATCCTTTTCCTTTATTAAATTTTCCTCTAAAAATGTGTTTGCATAATCTGAATGGAAAAAAGGAGCAAGAACTTGTTGAACTTCTTCATAAGTACGAAATTCAGATGTTAGTGAAGATTGCGCTTGAAACGCTTCTTGTAAGAATGTAAACACTTCCTCTTGTGTAAGGGGTTGATTAGATGACGCTTTAGCTGTTGGAACAGAAACTAGTCCGATAAAACAAATGACAATGAGTAGTAATGAGATTCGCTTGCTCAAATTATCATCCTTTCATTAAGTGACTGGTTATGTACAAGTACCCTCATTTTAACAATTTCTTAAAAGCACGTGGATATGAATCGTTCGTTAAATAATTGCAGATTTTGACATGTTTATTTATATACAAACAATAAATTCATAAATCCAATGAAAAAAAGAGTGAATTTTGACATACAAGATGAGAAAGCCGATTCGTAATTAGTATTGTTTACAACTGTAATACATATTTAAAATTTAAGTGAATATGAATATGCTACACTAGTCTCATAACTTCAATTGATTATAAAGAATAGGTTGGCGGTTAGGATGGCAAAAAAATATACAAGAAGACAATTTATTAAACGGGCATTTGCCACAACAGCAACAATTGCAATTGCGTCCTCATTAGGGTATTTGTATGCCCGATATATTGAGCCGAAACAGCTAGATATCACATCTCATAAAATTGCACATCCTACTATTCCAAAAGACTTTGACAACCTTAGAATTGTCCAATTTAGTGATACTCATGTTGGGCATTATTACACACTAGAACAACTCACTCTTCTAGTTGATCGAATAAATAGCTACAAACCAGATCTTCTATTTTTCACCGGAGATTTAATGGATGAGCCTAATAAATATGCAGCTGCCAATCATCTCATCCCGATCCTAAAACGGTTAGAAGCTCCTCTTGGGAAATTTGCCATTTACGGTAACCATGACCATGGGGGTTACGGATCGGAGATTTATAAAAAACTAATGGAACAAACTGGTTTTAATCTCTTAATGAACAGCTCGAAGGAAATTCACTTAAGAGATTCAAAAATTACCATTGTGGGGTTAGATGATGTCATGCTCGGACGTCCTAGTTTTGAACAAGCATTCCAAAACGTAGATTCGTCTAGTTATACGATTCTACTTGCTCATGAGCCCGATATTGCTGATCGAGCAGCTAAAGTGGGAGCACATATGCAACTATCCGGTCACAGTCATGGTGGACAAATTCAGCTGCCATTTTTAGGCCCACTGATTACTCCCCCGCTTGGAAGTATATATTATGAAGGTGCCCATGAAATCGGCACTACAAAAATGTTCCTCTATGTAAACCGCGGACTTGGAACAACTAGGCTTCCATTACGATTTCTAGCAAAACCTGAAATATCCATTTTTACATTACAATCGACATAAAGAAAGAGGATGACCCCAGGTCGTCCTCTTACTTATTTGTTAAATAATGCTCTATCAACTCATCTTCTGGTATTGGTTTACTAAAGAAATAACCTTGAACTTTATGACACCCCATAATCTTGAAAAATTCAACCTGTTGTTCTTCTTCAACACCTTCAGCGATTACAGACAGTCCTAAACTTTGGGCTAAGTGAATGATTGTAGTTGTAATCGCAGCATCCTTTTCATCACGGAGAACATCTTTTACAAAGGATTTATCGATTTTTAATGTATCGATAGGAAGTTTTTTTATATAACTTAAAGAGGAATAGCCTGTGCCAAAGTCATCCACGGCAATTCGAACACCAATTTCCTTTAACTTCGCCAATGTGAGCATCGTTTTCTTTGGGTCTAACATCGCTCCCTCGGTAAGCTCAATTTCAAGACTGCCTGGATAGATTTGATTCTCCTCAATATTTTGTTGAATCATACTAACTAATTCAGGTTGCTGGAATTGTTTTGGTGATAAATTGACACCAATGGATACAGTCCCATATCCACTCTCTTTCCAGTGTTTTAATTTCTGACATACTGTGTGAATTAGCCATTCTCCAATTGATAAAATGAGCCCAGTGTCCTCGGCAATCGGTATGAATTCTGCAGGTGACACAAAACCTAGTGTGGGATGATTCCATCTTAACAGTGCCTCAAAGCTTGTAACCTTGCCTGAACTAAGATCCAACTGTGGTTGATAGTAGATTTCAAGTTCATTCTTTTCAATAGCCCTTCTAAGACTTGTCTCAAGGTGCATTAAATGGGAAGACTGCTTTTGTAAATCAGTACTATAAAATTGATAGAGCGCCCTGCCTAATTCCTTTGCACGATACAAGGCTGTATCAGCATTTTTGACTAGTGTATCTACGTCATTGCCATCGGTCGGATAGAGACTAATTCCAATACTCGCTGAAATAAAGAATTCCTTTCTTTCTAAACTGAAAGGCTTTTCAAACAATCGGGTCACGTTCTGCGCAAACTTTTCGGAATGATCTCTTGAAGAGTTTGGTAGAATCATAATGAATTCATCCCCGCCTTGACGGAAAACCTTATAGCCTTTTTGACTAATTGATGATAACCTTCTTCCAACTTCTTTTAATAAATGATCCCCTGCGACATGTCCCATAGAATCATTGAAAAATTTAAAACGATCAAGATCTATGAACATTAATGCAAATTCTTGTTCAAGATCGATGGCTTCTGTAACTGCATTATCTAACTCCTTCTTTAATGAGCTGCGATTAGGTAAACCTGTAAGTTGATCATGATAGGCCATATAGGTAATCATTTCCTTATCGGCAACCCTTGCAGAGATGTCTCGAGTGACACTTACGATGAATAGAATATTTCCTTTGTCATCAAAGACTGGGGTTAAAAGCGATTCACCGTGTACGACTTTTTTATCAGGTAGAATCACAACATCCTGAAACGAGACTGCTTCTCTTTTCTCCACAACAGATTTATATTGTGCATGTAAATGATCAGCTGTTTCTTTAGGTAACACCTCGTGAAGTGTTTTCCCAAGGCTAGAGTTAGTTAATTTTGCATGCCCCTTTGCCTCTTCATTTAAGAAAACATAGGTAAAAATGTCTTCTTCCTCTACTTTCATGACATATATTAAATCCTTGATATGTTTAAGGATAATTTCAAAGATAATTGCCTCAATTTTCTCACCAAATTGGCTATATTGCTTATCCTTCAAGATTACATGATTAATGTTGTTCATGAGACCATTCCCTACTGCAGATTAATATTTTACCTCTTCGGCATATATTGACAAAAACCTTTATTTTTTCAATCATTATTTTTATTTAATCGTATGAAAGATTTAATAAATACTTTGTTCCAGTTGAATTTGTAAAAATACACTACTACCAGTATAATAAAAGATAGAAAGGAGAGAAAGTATGAAAAAACAGGTAAATCAAGCACCGCTTGAACCAAATGTGGACAACCTTGCACGTGCCATATTTGTTGTAAACCGACATGCCAAAACGGCTACAAATCCTAAATTCTTATACTTACTAAAACGAAAAGCACTTGAAAAGCTTTTATCCGAAGGGAAAGCCAAAAAGGAAGGACTACATTTTTCCAGAAATCCGAAAAATAGTCAACAACAATCCGATGTCTTAATTTCAGCCGGAGACTATTATTTTCACATGCCTCCTACAAAAGAAGACTTCTCTCGCCTACCACACCTTGGACAATTGAATCAGACATACCGAAATCCAAAAACCTATCTATCACTTTCTCTAGCAAAAAGCCTGCTACAGCAATACGTTGGTATTGAAGAAAAAATCGAGAATACTAACCGATCAAACAAACGGACATACCAAAAACCCGTATTCAAAAAACTAGGTGAAAGCTATCGTTAATAACCAAAAGTGCGAGCGCCTTATTCAGTCCCAACAAACACAAGACGAGCTAGCGAGAAGGTTGCTACTTGACATTCTTGATGGGTTGGCTTGTGACCTCAACACGCAAATAAAAAACCAGGACGATGTACCTGGTTTTTTTTAGTATAGGTAATGTAAAGCCCGCTGGTCAGCTAAATTTGTATTAATTGGACAGTCTACCGAATCTCTTCCATATTGCCAAATCCATACATTTGCCTTACATTTTGGTGATATTGGCTTAAATTTAGGTGCATTTCGTTCCTTTGTCACTCCAGGCTCAGGTTCAGCACTCCATAGAATCGTTTGAACAGCTACCTGTTTATTTTTTCTGACAGCCTCACAATAAGCTACAGAAAAATCGCCTTTGACAGGATCGTTGTATATCCCTGGACGGAAGCCGCTAGGGTAAATTGATTCCACCCACCCCCGAATCCAAGCCTCGTCTACAACCAAAAAGCGCTCTACATTTGCAAACAATCCTACATTATTTGGAATGCCAAGACGTCTTGCATTAAATATAGCATTTCTTGCAGCAAGCTGCCCTTTTTCAAATCCTGTAGCGTCAGAAAAAATATTATAGATAGGTAAAACCTTGATTCCTCTGTTCCGCAAAAATGAAATTTCTGCTCTTGTTAATCCCGCTGAAACATTAGGACTTTCACTTAAATAACGGCCCCAGAATTTTGGTTTCCCAAGTTTAGATTTAACACATGTATATAGCTCTTCATCAGCAGTTGCCGCTGAATCCACTCCCCACACATATCTAGGCATATCCACAACCCCTGTCATATAATCAAATGCGCCTTTGCATGTTTGCTCCCGATTTTAGGCCCACAGGAAGTGGGTCATAAAGACGTTGCCACAGCTTGTGGCATTCTTTCACTTTGAACTTCCCGCTCGAAAAATTCCCTTTGAAAAATCGTGGCATCCGCCGGAGGCTTTAACTTTATTCATTCGGTTTTGATTCACAATTGAATGAATAGCACTCCTCTTTTATCCCAGCAACTTTAGTTTCTATGCTGAATATAGTTATGATTTCCATTTATGGATAAGTTGGTTGTTCTCTCCTCTAGCGAATACATCAATTCGGTTTCGATTCCATGAGGCTGAAGATGGTTCGGATGTTAATGTACCACCCTGGTCTTCCCATTCATTCCAACGGCTTCCATCCCAATTTTTTACATATAAATGTTCATCTGTACCCTTTACAAAAACATCAAGGTTATTAGGCTCTCTTGAAGATGCTGCTGGACTTGATGTTAATTGCCCACCTAGATCCTCCCAATTGCTCCAGCATGAGCCATCCCAATACTTATGATATAGTGCTCTATTTTCACCACGCACAAAAACGTCGATACGATTTGGCCCCCACGATACGGCACCAGGTGCAGACGTAAGAATACCACCTAAGTCCTCCCACTCACTCCAACTATCTCCATCCCAATATTTATGATAAAGATGGCGATCTGTGCCTCTTCCGAATACATCTAGGCGATTCTCACCCCAAGATGAGACAGCAGGTGATGATGTTAAGACTCCTCCCAAATCTTCCCACTCACTCCAAGAGGAACCGTTCCAATATTTATGAATCAAGTGGTTATTCTCACCACGAGAAAACACATCTACCCTGCCAGGTCCCCATGAGACTGCAGCAGGTGAAGAAGTAAGAGTACCTCCGAGGCTTTCCCAATCCGTCCAACTAGTTCCATTCCAAAACCGCCGATATAACACACGATTTCTTCCTCGCACATAGACATCTAACTGATTTCTTCCAGGTACAGTTACAGAAGGTCCAGATGTTAAGTAGCCTCCAAGATCTTCCCATTCACTCCAATTCTTTTCAGGTGAAAAGCCAATATTTTCATAAGTAAGTCGAATAATCGCTTTAAATATCCTCTCTAGCTCACGTTCCGGAATTCGGTAAGGTGATAATACCCCAAAGACCCAACTGGCTTGACGACGAAATGCCTGATAGGTTTGATTCACTCTTTGATCCAAAGAACCTGAGAATTGATTTTGAGTCATTAAAGTGTACATGACAAGTTGCATGGCAATATACTGCGATAATCGCTTATTAACATTAAATTCAGCTAAATGATCATAGTGAGGTTTTAAATTTTTTCGAACTTCTTTCCATACATTTTGAAATTCTTCTGTTTGTCTTTGCTGCTGGTCTGTAGTAGGTGTATTTATATAATTAGCCTGTTGGTAGCCATTTGCGGGATAATAAGGATAATAATAGTTTGGAACCACGCGAGTATATGGATTCATTTGATATCCACCATATGGTTGATTCATGACAGGTACCTCCTTTTATTCTTTTAACTTTATTCAGCAAAACTGAATAAAATTAAAAAGTTGCTCATTTCATACTATGAAATTTATAAGGAAAGTAGCCCATTTTTTCGTATTCTCCGAACCTTATATCTGAGCTTGCCAGTTCATCTAAATTCTGACATATCCAAATTTTCTAAAAAAATACTTTACTTTTTGCCTAATTCCCTTCATAATAGAAAGACAACTAGAAATAATTAAATGAAATGATTCTAGTTACACATATAAGGTGAAGGGGTTTTTGATTTATAAAGAAGTGAAAAAATAAAAGGAGTGATTAAGTAATGAACCATTTTAACAAAGAGCAAAAAAATGAGGTAGTCGTAATTTCTCAAACGCCTGATGAAGAAATGTATAAAAAGGTAGCCGAAATGGTTCTCATCCAATCACAGGCCTCCTTTAGAAAAGAACAATTACTTAAACAAATCGACCAATCACTTATTAACAAAGATGAAAACTTATTTATGGAACTTACAAAACAATATAATATGTTACTGTCTCAACATAGCTTTTTACAATAACGAATTGGCTAGTGCGAAGTGCACTGGCCTTTTATTTTTTCCTATTTAAAAACGGTGTAACTTCTAGGAGTTACACCGTCACATCTACACGTGGAAGCTTTATCTCAAAGGTTGTTCCTTCATTTTCTTTGCTATCCACCTTTATTTCACCGTTATGATTTTCTATAATATTATAACTAACCATAAGCCCAAGGCCTGTTCCTTTTTCCTTTGTTGTGTAGAAAGGCTCCCCGATTCGCTCAAGGATTGATTTTGGTATACCACACCCCTCATCTATAAACAAAATATAAATTGAGTCTTCCGTAACCATTGTACGAATAAAGATATTTCCGCCCTTTTCCATTGCATCGATGGAATTCTTTATAAGATTAATAAAGACCTGCTTTATTTGATTTTCATCGCATGTAATAATGGACTCTTTATTCATAAAATCGATATTGATTTGGATATCTTGCAGGATGGCTTGTGTCTCGAGCAATGTAACAACATCTCGCAAAATGATTCGGATATCTTTATTTTTGAATTTAATTTCTGATGGCTTTGCCAATAACAAAAGCTCACTCAGAATCAATTCAATTCGATTCAGTTCTGAAAAGATGATATCGAAATAGTTTTGTTTTCCTTGAAAGTCATTATGAAATAATTGTAAAAATCCTTTTATAGCCGTTAATGGATTTCTAATTTCATGTGCAATACCAGCAGCAAGTTGTCCGGCAATGGACAGTTTCTCAGATTTAATCATTAACTCCTCTGCTTTGATTCGATCAGATATGTCACGAATGATTACTTGAACAGCAGCCTCGCCAAAATATGTAGTTGGAATTCCGATTAATTCTGTATAAACCTGCTTTCCTTGGATCGTATACCAAGATTGCTTGCTAAAATTAACTTCCTTATTTTCAGCATTTACAATTTCAATAAAATCTCTGACCTGGTCGTGATTTTCTGGATGTAAAAAGGTATATATATTTTTCCCGAGCATTTCTGTGTAGCTGTTCGCCCCAAACATCTTTACACCTGAGTCATTAATAAAAACCCAATTATTTTGATAAATAACGGCGATTGTATCAATAGAATTCTGGACAATTCGTTGATATCGTTCACGACTTCTATGGATAATATCATGAAAAGACTTTCTTGATGAAATATCGTGTAGGACAAGATATTCATAGATTTCATCATTAATATAAATCGGTACTTCTTTTACTTCAACAAAGATTTCTTCTTTATTTTGTTTCTTCCACTTTTGTTCAATAATACCTAATCGATATCCGCTTTGTAGCTGTTGTATTCGTTTCTCTACTACTTCATGGAATTCTTGATTGATAAATGAATAAATCGATTTTCCCAATACGTTCATAGGATTCTGAATTTCGAGTAAGGTAGTAACTTCATTATTCATATATAAAATCCTACCGAATTTAGAAATGATAATAGGAAACGGAGCCTCATCGATTAGAATGGAAGCATCTTTTAATCGATTTTGATGAAGTGCAATTTCCGAATTAACAGATGATAATAGGGTATTAGTTAGGATTTCCTCATGTGTCCGACTATTCTCAGGTTCGACAAGCACTCTCATTTTTAATAAGATCTCGTCATATTCGAAGGAATCGGAGTAATAAACAGGTTCAACAGTTGTTTCAAACCAAATAAATTCTTCGTTTGTCTTCATAACCCTAAGTGCACAAACTGAAACTTCATGCTTATTGAAAAAATAGCTTTCAAGCATGAATCGGTCATCCTTATGGATAATGTTTTTAATGGAAGATCCAATTAGTGTTTCTTTTGTGTAACCTAAGATATCCTTACAGTTACTTGATAGATAGAGAATTTTACCGTTTATCGTCACTGTTAATACTAGATTAACAGAGGATTGTGTTTGAGGTAATTGCTGTTGAGCACTATATTGATTGCCAGACTCCATGTGTTGAACCCCCTCCCCTTTCGATTTAGACGTATCATTAAGATAGAAATAGCTATTTAGGATTTTGTAATGGTAACCATTTTTTTACTATACTATTACATTAATTTAGGGTTTAGTTCATATCCATAGGTAGAAAGACCTGTTTTAATTTTTAAAAAGCAAAACATCACCACTAAAAGGTAAAAAACTCGACAAGCACAGAGCTGTCGAGTTTGTAAGTATTAAAGTCCGCCTTCATATTTACCGTCATTCTTAGAGGCTTTTTCTTTTTTCGCTTTTTTCTTATGTGCTTGGTTCGCTGCTGCGCTCCCAAATTCCTTACCGAACTCTGTATCAGTTACGCTAGAATCAAATCCTTTTTTGTTTTTTTGTTCAGGATCATTCTTTTTATTACGCTTTGCCATATTAAAGTGCACCCCCTTAGAGATAATCATCATTATTTTCTTCTCCTAGAGGGATTCCTATGCAACAATAGGTGAACACTTACGCTTGATGTGAATAGAATCGTTATTGCTTTAAGCTAGTCGTGGACAAAGATCCCTTTGACTCATTAATCCCACAGTTTATATATGGCTTGAGTACCGCAGTTTTCTTCGCCCTTTTCGGCAAGTTCTTCATACATTTGTATTGCAAGTTCTAGTCCTGGTGTATCCATCTCCATTGCTTTTGCTTCTTCGAGTGCAATTCCCATATCTTTAATGAAATGTTTGATATAAAAACCTGGTTCAAAATTGCCTGATATCATTCTTGGTGCAAGATTGCTTAAAGACCAACTTCCAGCTGCTCCTGTTGAAATACTTTTTAAAACAGTTTCAGGGTCGAGTCCGGATTTTTTAGCATAAACCATTGCTTCAGCGACACCAATCATATTGGAGGCAATTGCAATTTGGTTACACATTTTTGTATGCTGTCCAGACCCCGCAGGACCTTGATATACAATATTCTGTCCCATGATTTCAAATAATGACCTGCAAGCTTCGAAAACCTCTTCGTCCCCACCAACCATAATAGCTAACCTTGCTTCTTTTGCACCAACATCTCCGCCAGAAACAGGCGCGTCTAAGGAATACAATCCCTTTTGTTTTGCTTCTTCGTAGATTTTACTTGCTAATGTCGGAGTTGAAGTTGTCATATCTATAAAATAAGTTCCTTCTTTTGCATGTGCCAAAAGTCCATTTTCACCAAGGTAGACCTCTTCCACGTCGTAGGGATAGCCAACCATTGTAATTACGATATTCGCTTCAGATGCGATTTCAGCTACTGACTGTTTCCAAACGGCTCCTTGTTTCACAAGTTCTTCAGCTTTTTCTTGCGTGCGTGTATAGACGAGAACCTTATATCCTTTTGAAAGGATATGTCCTGCCATACTTTTTCCCATAACACCTGTTCCTATAAACCCCACAACTGCATTTTCATTTAAAACATTTTTATGTACCATCACGTTTTCTCCCTTAACTTTTTTATTTTTATCATATCATATATTTCCAAAAAAAAATCTGTGAAAATTGGGGATTTGTACCTTACGAAAACGGCGAATGTTCCATAGGATATAACAAATAGATATGGAGGTGTTCTAAATGAGTGGAGAAAGACACGGAGGATATGGAGCAGGCTTTGCTTTGATTGTTGTATTGTTCATTCTATTGATCATTGTTGGGGCTGCTTACGTAGGTTACTAATTCTTTAAGAAAATTAAAGATTAATGATAAAAAAGAAAGGGAGATGTAATATGAGTTGTTGTGGATACGGATATGGTGGATATGGTTACGGTGGCTATGGTTTTCGCGGAGGCTTTGCGTTGATTGTAGTATTGTTCATTCTACTAATCATCGTTGGAGCTGCTTGGTTCTAAGATAACCATTTAACATGTATGCGAAGGAAGCCAACAACTTTAAAAGGTTGCTGGCTTTTTTCTTTACTCACCTTCAAAAATATCATGGAACTTTTTCATTTCTTTATCCACTTTAGGCTTAATATGATAAGGATTTTTCGGTTGAACCATGTTTTCTGTATTCACATCAGATCTAATCCCTATTTTATTTCCTGTTGAGTCATCATTGATTATGCCTTCATAGCGTCCATCGAAATGGGGATCTCTTTCATGATAATCGCGATCATTGTCTGTCATTTTTCTATACCTCCTCAACATTAAAGTGGCGTGTTTTATTAAAAATATGTACTTTTTACACAATAAAGAGGAACAATAACAATAAATATATGAATTGAGGAGAGATTGTAATGGGTGCAATTGATCGCGAAGGGTATAGGTTTGAAACAGAATATAATGTCATTAGTCAAAAAGGGGCAATTCATGTCTATCGCGATGGTGAATTTATCAAGGAATTGTCTTTCACTTTTAGTGGGGAGCAACCTGATCCTGCTTTAATAGAAGATGAGATTGACAAATTTTTTGAAACACACCAAGATTGAGATTAGTTTTACTTCTCATCCCTTTGGATGTAACGTACAATGTGGATGTGAGGTGATAACATGTATCGAAAAGAAATATTTGTGTTTGATGGAAATACGCCAAAAAAGTGCGTAATTCGTAATTATCAAGAAAATGATTTTGACGACCTTATTCGTGTACAACAAGATTGTTTCCCTCCACCTTTTCCTTCTGAATTATGGTGGAATAAGGAACAATTACATAACCATGTGTCACTATTCCCTGAGGGTGCCCTATGTGTCGAAATTGACGGACAAATATGTGGTTCAATGACTGGATTAATAGTTCAATTTGACCCTAGTCATCCACAACATACTTGGGAGGATATCACAGATAACGGATACATACGAAACCATACTTCAGATGGAAACACATTATACATTGTTGATATTTGTGTGAGCCCAGCATATCGTAAATTTGGCCTGGGGAAATGGTTGATGCAATCAATGTATGAAGTTGTTGTATATTTAAAATTAGAACGGTTACTAGGCGGCGGCCGAATTTCCGGATACTCTAAGTATTCTACAGATTTAAGTGCCGAAGAATACATCGAAAAAGTAATGACAGGTGAATTAAAGGATCCCGTGATTACCTTTCTTCTTCGTTGTGGACGCAGTCCTGTCCAACTTATTGAAAACTACCTCGAGGACGAGGAGTCCTGTAATTATGGATTATTAATGGAATGGAAAAATCCCTTTCACATATGAAAGAAAACGAGTCTAATTACATTACATTAACGTTTTCCAATCTGAGTTGCAGAAATTATTAGGGGTGGTATGAAGTTGAGGCAGCTTTAGCCAACATAAGACGCTATCAGCGTGGGTGGGGTCCGTAGTTGAAGAAATCTTCGGACAACCGTAGCCATAATCCGGGCGAGTGGGTCCGAAGTTAAGGCTTCTTTTGACAAGCGCACGCTCAATCAACACTTCTGGGTCCAATGTTGAAGTAACTTCCGACAAGCAAACATACAATCAGCACTTCTGGGTCCGAAGTTAACGAATCTTTGGACAAGCGCACGCTCAATCAGCACTTCTGTGTCCGAAGTTGAAGTAACTTCGGACAACCAAACATACAATCATCACTTATGTGTCCGAAGTTGAAGTAACTTCGGACAAGCAAACATATAATCAGCACAACTGTGTCCGAAGTTGAAGTATCTTCGGACAAGCAAACATGCAATCATCACTTCTGTGTCTGATGTTGAAGTAACTTCGGACAAGCAAACATACAATCAACACATCTGTGTCCGAAGTTAACGAATCTTTGGACAAGAGCACGCTCAATCAACACTTCTGTGTCCGAAGTTGAAGTAACTTTGGACAAGCAAACATATAATCAGCACTTCTGGGTCCGAAGTTGAAGTAACTTCGGACAAGCAAACATATAATCAGCACTTCTGTGTCCGAAGTTGAAGTAACTTCGGACAACCAAACATACAATCAGATTAAGTCCATATAATTGTGTA